>JAFSUV010000123.1 GCA_017450425.1 Kiritimatiellia bacterium | reverse complement strand
GCCGCGCGCACTCCGCCGCCGTTCGCGGCGAGCGCGGATTGCGGCGCCGGAGACGCTTTTGCCGCGGCCGTCGCCAAAGTCCCCGGCCGCGCCGTCGGCCTGTTCCACCGGTATGAATTTCCGGAACTGCGGGACACGCCGCCTCCAAAGGGGTACAGGCCGTTCTACATTTCGCATTACGGCAGACACGGGTCGCGGTACCAGATCGACAGGAAGCGGTCGTTTCAGGTGGTCGATACGCTGGAAAGCGCCAAAAGCGCCGGCGTGTTGACTCCGAAAGGCGAAGAAATACTCGAACGGCTGCTTCCGGCCCTGAAGGAGCACGACGGGATGTGGGGCATGCTGTCGAAACTCGGAGCGGAAGAGCACCAGGCGCTCGCCGCCCGGATGGCAAAGCGATTCGCCCCGGTTTTCGCCGGCGGCGGCGCCGTGCGCTGCCAGTCCAGCACGATACAGCGCTGCCTCGCCAGCATGGCGAACTTTTCGTGCGCCTTGAAGGGCGAATGGCCGGACTTGTCGTTTTCCTTCGCGACGGGCGACCGGTACATGCAGACCGTGCTCCACCCGTACTTGAAGAGCGACGCGCGCGGAAAATGGCTCAGGGAGTTCGACGAAAAAGTCGTGCGCGACAACGTCTCCCCGGAGCGTCTCGCGGCCCTGTGCCTCAAGGACACGCCGGAGGCCCGCGCGCTCGTGCCGGATCCGTACCGGTTCGCCTTCGACCTCTTCGTCGCCGCCTGCGCCTTCGAGTCCCTTTCGCGCGAACTCGGCGGCGCGACGCTGGACGACGTTTTTTCGCCTGAAGAATGGGTCTCGCTCGGACGCGCCCGCAGCTGCATACACTACGCGCACATGGGCAACTGCGCCGAATTCGGGCATTGCGCCTCGTGGTCCGCAAGCGATCTTGCGCGGGACATCGCGGACCGCGCCGAAGAGGCGATGGAACGCGGCGGCATCCGGGCCGATTTGCGGTTCGGCCACGATTCGGGGCTTCGTCCGCTGGCGGGCTTCATCGGCATAGAAGGCGCGGGTGACAGCGCGCCGGGCGCGGAGTCGTGGAAAACGTCGCCGACGTGGAGGGACATGCCCATGGCGTCGAACCTCCAGATCATCCTCTACGGCAAGCCTGGATGCGAAACGCTCGCGAAGGTTCTCTACAATGAAAGGGAGGTTGGAGTCCGGGGCTTGACGGCGGCGGCGAACGCCGTTTTCTACCGTTGGGAAGACCTCGCCCGGCGCCTCAGGTCCAAAGGCGGAATGCAGGGCGGCTGCGGCGCGCTCGAACTTGCCTTCGGAGCCGGCGCCGCCCCGGCGTTTGGCGACGCCGCGCCGCTGCTCGAAAAATACGGCGCCTGCACGAATGCGGACAGCGCCGCCGTCTTTCCGGACATGCGCCGCCGCCCCGCCCGGCGTGGGCAAGCTTCCGCCGCGTCGCCGATGCCGCAGGAAACCGCCCTCGCCGATGCGCTTGCGGAAATCGCCGCTGCGGCGGCGGGCGACGAAATCGCCACCGTTTCGCCAGGCGCCCTCAGCCCCGGCGGAGAAGACCCGGACGAAGCGCTCCGCGCGCTTGAAAAAATCCTCTGCGCCGCGCGGACGAACGGGATGGCCATTTTCGCGCGCCCGGGCGACACCCCGCAAAAGTAGCCTCCCCGGAACGCGGAGAGGCTTCGACCCAAAGGCATTTTGCTTTCATGATTGGCGAAGAAGATCGGCTGGCCGCAAAACCGGGAATTGCGCCGGAGAGCGGATCGCGGCGGCGCATCATTCCGGCGGCCGGCTGGTTCTGGGCCGTAGCGGCGGTATTCTTCTGGGGCGTGATGTTCCCCGTGGGGGATTTGCTCCTCAAAGAGGGTTCGATGCCGCCGGCTTCCGTCGGCGCCTTCAGGTACCTGCTTGCGGCACCCATCCTTTTCGCCGTCGGGATCTGCACGCGCGGATGGCGCGCGATGCTCCCGCACGGCGCGCGCGACTGGTTTGCGGTCTCGGCTCTCGGACTTGTCGGCACGGCGCTGATGGCGCAGTTCCTGTTTGAGGCGCAGCGCACCATCGCGCCCGTGAACGCGTCGCTCATGGAGGCGTACGTGCCAATGCAGGTGCTGGTGCTCTCGTTTCTCGGCGGGACGAAAATCTCGCTCCGCGAAGCGGCCAGCGTCGCTGCGGGGTTCGCCGGTTCGCTGCTTGTCCTGAAGGCGCTCGACGGCTCCGGCTTCAGGCTCGGCGCGATTTCGCTCGGCGATCTGATGGCGTTTCTCTCCGGGCTTTGCTGGGCGGTTTACACGGCCTGGGGACGCGGGGCGGCGAAGCGCATGGGCGGACTCGCCTTCGCGGCGTGGACCATGCTTTGGGGCGGCGTGTGGCTCGCGCTGGGGCAGTTTGCCGCCGGAAAGCCGCCGGTGCCTCCGGCGACGCGCCTGGAGTGGGGCTGTATGGCCTTCCTCGCCATTTTCCCGACGTGCATTTCGTTCCTCGGCTGGAACGAAGCGCAAAAGGACGTGAGCCTGGCGCATCTGAGCTTCATGGAGTACTTCCCGCCCGTCGTCGCCGCCATGACGGGAGTCGCCTTTTTCGGCGAAACCGTGACGCGCTGGCAGTGGCTCGGCCTCGCCGTGATCCTCTGGAGCGCACGGCTCCAGATCCCGCGCCCCGCCGCGCGGAAAACCGGGGCGTAGGGGCTTTCGCCAAAAAGCGGATTTTGCTATCATTGCGCCTAACGCCGCAAGAGACGGCGCAAACGCTCACCTACAAACAAAAGAAATTCCATGGATCTCTCGGTTCCTTCCGTCCTCAAGTTTCACCGCGGCGGCAAAGTCGCGCTGAAGATGCCCCACCCCGTGCGCACGGTCGAAGACCTCTGCCTCGCCTACACGCCTGGAGTCGGCAAGGCGGTTCTGCACCTTGCGGACAACCCCGCCGACGCCTTCGAGTACACGGCCAAGGGCAAGACCGTCGCCGTCATTTCCGACGGCACCGCCATCCTCGGCCTCGGCGACCGCGGCCCCACGGCGGCGATTCCCGTCATGGAAGGCAAGTGCGTGCTCTTCAAGAGTTTCGCCGGGGTCGAAGCGTGGCCCGTCGTGCTCGACAACTGCCGCGCAGGCGGCGCGAAGACCGGCAAGACCGATCCGCAGCGCGTGATCGACGCTTCCGCCGCCGTGGCGCCGATGTACGGCGGCATCAACCTCGAGGACATCGCCGCCCCGGCGTGCTTTGAAATCGAGGACAAGTTGCAGGAGATGCTCGACATCCCGGTGTTCCACGACGACCAGTGGGGCACGGCCGTGATCGCGCTCGCCGCAGTCCGCAACTACGCGGAAGTCGCGGGCAAGCCGTTCGCCTCGCTGAAGGTCGCCATGAACGGCGCCGGCGCGGCCGGCATGCGCATCCGCGAGATGCTGCTCGAAGCCGGAGTCGCGCAGGTGATTTCGTGCGACAGCAAGGGCGTCATCTACAAGGGCCGCCCCGACCTCTCCGGCCGCAAGCTCCTCGCCGCCG
>JAFSUV010000122.1 GCA_017450425.1 Kiritimatiellia bacterium | reverse complement strand
TCGAGGCGTTTTACGCTTCGATCGGCGCGTCCACCGATCCCGTGGCGGATTTGCAGCGCGGCGACGGCGAAGTGGCGGCCCTCGTGGGGCGGCTCTCCTCCGGGCAGGATCGCGTCGGCACGAGCGAAGGATACCAGCCGGCGGATGTAGCCCGCGAACTCATCCTCGCAGTGTGGCGCAGGCACATTAAGGAGCGCATGGCGGCCACGGCGCAGGATCATTCGCCCGACGCCATGCGCAAGCGCATGACGGGCCGAAAGGCGCTCATCGCCCTTGAAAACTGGCAGACGGGCGAAGACCTGGTCCGCACGCTTGCCGGTGCCGGTTTCTGATAACATTCGCACCATGCACGACCCAGTCGCAAATCCGCTTTTGCTCACCAGCCCGTCGAATCCGCGAATAAAGCAGATCGCCAAATTGCGGCAGCGCTCGCACCGCGACGCCGCAGGGGCGCTCCTCGTCGAGGGCTACCGCGAGCTCAAGCGCGCGATAGACAACGGGTGGAAGCCGCAAACGCTCGTTTCCTGCCCCGAAATCTGGCTCGGCAAGCACGAGACGGCGCTTGTCGAAAGGTGCGTCGCGGCCGGCGCCGCGCACTTCAGGGTCGTGCCGTCCGTCTTCGCCAAGATTTCCGCGCGCGACCGCCCGGACGGCCTTCTCGCCGTCGGTCCGCAACTCCGTTTCGCGCTGAAGGATCTTTCGCTCCCGCCGGACGCCCTCGTGGTCGTCGCCGAATCGATCGAGAAACCCGGCAATCTCGGCACCATCCTGCGCTCCGCCGACGCCGCCGGCGCGGCGGCCGTGATCGTGTGCGACCGTTGCACCGACGTGCAGAATCCCAACGTGGTGCGCGCCTCGGTGGGGACGCTTTTTTCGCTTCCCGTCGTCGAGACTTCGACCGCCGAAGCGCTCGAATTCCTCTGCAGCCGTAATTTCCGCATCCTGGCATCGACGCCGCACGCCGAGGCGTTCTACACGGATTACGATCTTACCGGGCGCACGGCCGTGGTCGTCGGCGCCGAGCAAGTGGGCCTGCGCGACGCCTGGTTCGACTCCCCGGCCTGCACTGCGGTGCGCATCCCGATGCTGGGGCAGTGCGACTCGCTCAACGTCGCCTCCGCCACGACGATCCTGCTCTACGAGGTCGTGCGCCAGCGGGTCGCCAGGGATCGCTCCATCGTGCCGCCGCCCGCCCTTCACGAGCATGGCGGCGACGATCCGCACGGCGACGGGCAGCACGAGGCCGTCGCCCGCATGGATTCCGCACGGCTCCACCGGAATGTCTAAACCTATTTCTTCCCGGAAAAACAACACAGGTTTTACGCAAATGCAATCTTTCCCCGCTCCTCCGCCTTCCACGGGCGAAACGCTGCGCAGCCCGTCTCCAATCGTCCTTGCGCTCGGCTGCTACACGGACGCCACTCACGGCGAAGGCCTGAAAACGATTTCGGTCGATCCGGAGACAGGCGCAATCGGCGTCTTGGCGTCGTACCCGGTGAAGAATGCGATCTACCAGGCGCTTTCGCCGGACCGCAAGTTCATGGTGTCGTGCGCAGAGGGCGGCCTCGCGTCTTTTTCCGTGGACGGATGCGACTTGAAGCCGCTGCACGCGGTCGATCTCGGCGCCACGCCGTGCCATGTGTCGCTTTGCGCCGATGGCAGCGCCGCGTATTGGACGGACTATCTGGGCGGGCGTTGCGGAAGCGTCGAAATCGCGCCCGGCGGCGCGTTCGGCGAAGTGCGCGTTTGGGCGCACGAGGGCAGCGGGCCGAACAAGCCGCGCCAGGATCGCGCGCATTGCCACGAAGCGGTTCCTTCTCCGCGCGGCGGCGGCGCGTTCTACGTGGTCGATCTCGGACTCGACCGGATATTCCTGTATCCTGACGGCCGCGCGACGCCGACGGCGCCGGCCGGCGCCGGGCCGCGGCATCTCGTTTTCTCGGACGACGGAAAAACCGGCTTTCTCGTGTTCGAGCTGGGAAACCTCGTGTCTAGTTTCCGTGTGCGCGACGACGGGTCGCTCGATTTCGTCGATGCCAAGCCGACGTTGCCGCCGGGCGACACAGGGCGCGGCGCAAACGGCGACCTCGCGGCGGCGATACGCTTTTCGCCGGATGGGCGCCGGATCGTGGTGTCGAACCGCGGCGAAAACTCGCTTGTGTCGTTCCCCTTCGACGGCGGTTCGCTCGCGCTCGGCACGTGCGCTAGATCGCTCCTTCCAGGCTCTTGGCCGCGCGATTTCCTTTTCGTTTCCGACACGCTCGCCGTGGCGGCGATGGAGCGTTCGGGCGACGTCATGACGCTTCGCTACGACCCGGAAAGCGGCGTGTTCAGCGTCGTTTCGGTGCTCGGCGGATTCTTCCGCCCCGTCGCTTTTACGAAGCTCTAGAGCCCCGTCTGGCGGAGTCTGGCCACGATCCACACGCTCCCGTCGCCGTCTGCGGCGGGCATTGCGCCGACGAGGGCCACGACTGTGCCGCGAGTCCAGAACGAGCCGCCGTCGAAGCCTTCCGACGGTGCGGCGGGCGTCCAGCCAGCCGCCGCCATCGCGGCCCGCAGGATCGCCGCCACGTGCGGGGCTTCGCCGGGCGCGCTGCCAGTTGCCATGGAGAAATCGCCGCGATTCGAGGTCATCGCAAACGACGGCGTGAGCGCCCCCGGCGGCGCAATGTCGGAAAACGGCCATTCGGCCGCGCCGGATTTCACCGCCGCCGTCGGCGCGGTGCCGCGGCGCATGAAGACGGCGGCCGGCGGAACCGCCCGCACGGCGGCCGCAAACGCCGGCGCGGCGGTCGCGATCGCCACCGCCGATGCAGCGGTGGCCAGGAGGTGCGGCGAACCGCAACGTTTCACCGGAGACCTCCCGGCTTGACAGCCCACACTTCTTCCCGCACTTCGTGCACTTCTTCAAGGCCCAGCAGCGGCTTTGCCGCCGGCGGCAGAAGCGCTTCGGCCGCAGCCACGCCCCGCGCGAAACCGAATGCGGGCGTGGCGGAGCCGCTCGCGCCGGCGGCGAGATCGTAGAACGCGCTTCCGGCGGCGGCGATGTCGCCGCTGCGGGATGTCGCGCCGAGTTTGGAAGCGCTCGGCAGCGCGAAAGACGCGATGAACCGCGTTTTTGCAAGGGAGCCGCGCACCGCCGCATCGTCCGGTGTGAGCGGGATGCCGTCGGCGCCGGGCGAAACGTCCGCCACCGGGCTGAAGGCAGACGAAGAATTTTCGAGCGCGTTGCGCTGCGCTTCGACCATCGAGGCGACTTCCGCCTTTGAAATGACGCCGAACGAGAGCGCCCCCACAAGCACGGCGACGATGGCGAACAGGGCTACGGCAAGCTCCAAAACGGCTTGGCCGGAGCGGAGGCGCGTCACGGCTCCGCGCCCTCCGCTTGCGCGTCCTCAGACCCGTCGCCCGGCGCGTCCACCGCCCTGCCAAGCGTGTTCGCCGCGCGCTGCTCGCGCCGAAGCCTCAAATCGTATTCGAGGAGACGTCCCACCTCCTCAAGGCGTTTTATTTTGGCCGGGATGCCGTCATACGAATAGAGAAGCGTCTCCACCGCATCCGAAATCTTGCGGGCAGCGGAAGCGTCGGCGCCACCCTGATACCGCTCGTCGGCGTTTTCCGCCGCAAGCCGATCCTTGAGGGCGGCGATGGACGGATCGGCCGCAGCCTCCTTGCGCTTTTCGCCAATTTCCTCGATGAGCTTCAGGTACTCCAGCTGCAAAGTCTTGCGCTCGTAGGAAGAAAGCAGATTCGGCTCCAGCGAGCCGCGCAGCGTCGGATTTTCGACCGGTCGCCGCGCCCCGGCGGCGTTTTTTGCCGCCGGCAGCAGCGCTGCGGCGAAAATCGCAAGTGCGAGAAATCGAAGGCCGGAGCGAAATTCCATGTCATGCACCCTCCAGCGAAAACGCGACGGTTAGGCGCGGATTCGCCCGTATGAAACCCGGCGACAGACCCGAAACCGTGCGCACCGCACGGGCGGCGCCGAGTACGGACTGGTCGAGCGCTTCGTTGCCGGAACTGCGCACGAGGCGGACATTGCCGATCGTGCCGCCGGGTCCGAGCGAGAACTCGATTTCCGGCTCGCGCGAAGACAAGGCCGAGGCGTCGGGACAGATCCACGCGCTTTTTATCGCCGTGTAAATGAGGGAGATGCAGCGCTCGCGCTCCGATGCCGGTATCGAAGTGTGGTCCGACGGCTTCGCACCGGCGTCGAGAAGTTTGCGAATCTCCTCCTCGGAGAGTTTCGGCCCCTTCACATCCACGCGGCGGATGGCGACGGGCTTTTGCTTCGCAGTTTTTTCCTGCGGCTTTTGCACGATGTTGCGCTTCTTTTCCGGCGCTTCGCGGTGTACGATCTTCCCCTTCTTGAAAGCGGGCTTCGGCGGCGGCTCGACAATCTTCGGTACCGGCTTGGTGGGCGTCGGTGACGGCTCGACGATCTTCGGTGACGGCTCGACGATCTTCGGTGGCGGCTCGACTGGCTGCTTTGCCGGTGGCTCCGGCTCGACAGGCGCGGGAGGAGACGCCTCGGCTTCGGAAGGCGCTTCTGTAGCCTCCGGCGGCACGGCGACCGTGAACTCCATCATGACGTCCTTCGGCGCTGCGTTGCGTCGCTTTGCCGAAAAGACTCCCACGATGACAATCGCCAGTGCCAGCGAACAGTGCAGGACGACGGAAAAGGCGAAAGACCTTTTCTCGATTGACGACTCGCGCCGCCCAGAAGCCGAAAATACCGACATCGCGACCTGTTCTCCCGAATGCCGCGAATACTATCACATCCACCGCCAAACCGCTGCGCGAACAGGCTTCTCCCCCATTTTTTGCAACTTGCAACCGCAGATACTATCTCATCCACCGTCAAACCGCTGCGCGAACAGGCTTCTCCCCCATTTTTTTGCCACTTGCAACCGCAGATACTATCTCATCCACCGTCAAACCGCTGCGCGAACAGGCTACTACCCCATTTTTTGCAACTTGCAACCGCAGATACTATCTCATCCACCGCCAAACCGCTGCGCAAACAGGCT
>JAFSUV010000121.1 GCA_017450425.1 Kiritimatiellia bacterium | reverse complement strand
GAGGAAGAGCGGGTCGATGACTTTGTGGATGTTCTCGATGGAGGTGTAGTGCATGCCGCCGCTGCGGCGGGTTTCGGGGTTGAGCGTGCTCTCGAAGACGGCGCCGAAGATGGTCGGCGAGATTTCCGCCCAGTCGAAGCCCAGGGAGGCCTCGCGCAGGATGGCTTCGCGCAGGCCGTCCGTGAACTGCGGGATTTCCACGGGGCCGGAGAAGAGCGAGCCGTTGACGTAGGGGAACGCCGCGAGGGCGGGCTTGAGGTAGGGGGAACGTTTTTCGCGCGGGGTGTCGAGGACTTCGAAGAGCTTGAGGAGGGCGTCCCGGAGGTCGGCGGTGGGGATTTCGGCGAGGTAGTCGTGGAACTGGTCGTCCGCGAAGATGCCCGCGTCCTCGGCGTAGAGGCAGAAGACCAGGCGGACGCACAGGACGTTCAGCCAGTGGAGGATTTCCGGCGTCGGGTCGCCGTACTGGGCGAGAAGGGCGTCGTAGATGCGGCCGACGATGCGGCCCGCCTCGATCGAGACTTCCATCTCCCGCGCCACGCGGTCGCTCGCGGCGTTGACCAGGAAGCGGAGGCGGTAGAGTTCGTCCGGCAGGTCCGCCAGGCGGACGGCCTCGGGCTCGGCGTTCGGGTTCTCCATGTCGTAAACGTGGAATACGGCGAAGTTGCACGTCACGATCCAGCGGGGGCGCTGGGAGTAGGGCAGCGTGGCGGCGTAGCGGCGCGCCTGCTGGAAGGGCGTCAGGAGCGTGCCGTCGGACTGGCGGATGGGCGCGCGGAGGTCGCGGCCGAGGGACTTCTGCTCCACCAGCACATGCGTCGAGGGAATCCACCCGTCGATGAACCCGTGCGCCTCGTCCATCCGCGCCGCATCCTCGAACTCGATGAACGCCTCCGGCGCCTCCACCCCGAGCACCCGCAACAGATGCAGCCAAACGGGTTGCGTCTGCCCTTTTTCATAACCCTTCCCGGCCCAGAAGTCGGCGAACTCCTTGGCGGCGGCAGTCTGTTCGGCGGGCGAAAGCGGCATGTTCATGGCGCGGAGTGTAGCCGAGCCCACCGCGCCGGGAAAAGCGTTTTCTGCGACGGGGAAAGACCCGCCGGGATGGGGCGCAATCATCACGCGAGATCATGGAAAACATTGGCGTTTTCGCGTGTTTTCCGCATTCCGTCCCCTGGTGGGGCCTCCTTGGAGTTCAGGGTTGGTTCACGGCCTCGGCGTAGGCCGCGTCGTCGACCGGTTCGAGCCATTCGGCACGGGGGCCGGTGCCGGGAACTTCGACGGGGCGGTATGGTTGCGGAAGGTGTGCGGCTTTGCAAGGCCCGGCCGTATGGCCGCGCGGGGCGATTCGTCGCAGAGGTCGGAGAGACGGTGTGCCGCGTAGAGCGGCAGGATGCGGACGTCGGGCAGGCGGCCGAAGTTCTCGAGCGACAGCCGGACGCCGAAGGGCAGGCCCTTCTCCTTGAGGAAGAGCCGCAGGCTCTGCATCGAACCGCGCGTTCCGGCCTTGACCTCGACCGGGAGGATGCGGGAGCCGGCCGCGACGACGTAGTCCACCTCGGCGTTCGCGGCGCGCGAGGCGCGCTGCCAGTAGAAGAGCTCCGGCCGCGAGCGCGAATCCTGCGCCGCCACGAGCGCGAGGCCCGCCGCAAGCTCTGCGAGCGGTCCCTTGTTCACGAGGTCGGCCGGGGAGCGCAGCAGCTCGTCCCCGAGGCGGAGTCCGAGGAGCCGCTGGCAGAGCCCCGTGTCGCAGAGCAGCGCCTTGAAGCGGCGGTCGTCCGCCTGCGCGCCGAGGGGAACGCCCGATGCGGAGGACTCCTTCGCCCGGTAGACGAGTCCCGCCTTCTCGAGCAGGAAGAGGGCGGCGAGGATCGCGGTCGACTTCGTTTCGGCCGAGACGGTCGCGCAGGCGAACCGGCCGCCCGTCTGCGCGGCGACCGAGCGGAACGTTTCGTCGAGCCGCTGCGAAGGCACGCGCTTGCGGTACTTGGCGAAGTCGTCGCGGAAGTCCTGTAGCAGATCGTCCAGCACGCCCGAGGCGGCGAGCAGGTCGCCCGACGCCGCGTAGGCGGCGACGGCCTCCGGCATCCCGCCGACGAGCAGGTATGTCCGATAGCGTTCGACGAGGCGTTCGTGGAAGACGGCGTCGATCGGATGGTCGAAATCGGCTTCGTCGACCATCTCGGCGAGCGCGCCTTCCCCGAGCGCCCGGAGGAATTCGGGGAACGTCATCGGATAGAGGAACCGCGAGGTGACGCGGCCAACGCCGAAGGACGGAATCTCCTCCAGCGCGAACTCCAGAAGCGAGCCGGCCGCCACGACGCGCAGACCCGGCATCTGCTCGCGGAAGTAGCGAAGGGAAGCCAGGACGCGGGGCGTCCGCTGGACTTCGTCAAGGAAGAGCAACGTTTCGCCCGGGACCACGGGCCGACCGGCGAACGCGGCCAGCTTCGCCGCCAGCGGCCTGGCCGTGAGAGCCCCGTCGAAGAAGCGCCCGGCCTCCGGCGTCTCCTCGAAGTTGATCTCGACGAAATGGCGGAATCGCCGCCCCAGCGTCTGGACGCAGTAGGTCTTTCCGACCTGGCGTGCGCCTCGGAGCAGAAGCGGCTTCGCGCCCGGATCGTCCGCCCACGCGGAAAGCACAGAATCAAAGGTTCTCTGCATTGAATCTCCCGAAAAATGGATCGTAAGATTTCATGAAGTTCCCGAAAACGAGACCGATTAAACCAAACTTTCGCCCGAAAGTCAAGCCGAAAGATCGGTGTTGCGCGCCGAAATCCCGCGCGAAAATCCGACATCCCGAAAACCCGGCGCTGGCCATTCCGGGGTGCCGGGTTTTCGGGTTGTCGGTCGGCGGCGCCGCGCGCCGCCTGTTTCGGGATGTCGCGAAAACCCGGCCCAAGCGCGTGCGCTGGCGCTAGAACGCGAACAGATCTTCCAGCGTGACTTCGGACTGGACGACCTCCGAATGGACTCCGGGGCGGATTCCGAATGTCGTTATCAGGGTCGCGTGTATGGGCGTGCGCCCGCCAGCTGGAAAGCCTTTCCGACACGCGCGAGCCCCGTGTGCTCGAACGCGAAGGAACCCTCGAAGGCGCTTAGGACCAGATGCGTCTTTCCGACCCGCAGGCGGCCCGGACCAGAAGTCCGAACGACTGGAGGCGGTCGTCGCAGGTCTCGATGTCGATCAGGTCGCGGGGCTCGGTGCGCCCCGCAAGCGCAAGCAATTTGTTCGTCGCAAGGTCGAATGGATGGAGGGCCAGGCCGAGAAGCGGGTCTTCCACGAGCGGAAAGAACCGATAGGCACTGTCGCGCGCCCACTGGACATCCGTCGATCGTCCGTCGCGCGAGACGGTCGCTTCGCGGAAGAACGTCCGCTCGCGTTTCACGATGACGTCGTATCCCGCAGCGCGGAGGGTTGCCGTGTCGCGCTCAAACGCGGCGGCAACCGCATCCTCTGGGGCGTCTGGACGATTTCTTCGACTGTCATGGCGGAGTTGTTTTCCCGTGCGCGGCATGCGTTTCCGGCGGGGATGGCGGCGGAAAGAGAGAGCCTTGTCGTTCCACGGCGGACAAAAGCATTCCAGAATCGCGTCGGCTTTGCTTCGCCGGTCGCTTGGGTCTGCGGCGAGACGCAAAAAACCGGCATCACGACGTCTTGAAAACCGGGCAACGCCCCTACAAACTTGACTCCCGCTCGAAAGTCGAGCCGAAAGCGCGTTTTCGGATATAATCGCGGCGTTTCCACGTTGGCGACATTCAACGACCTGTCCGAAAACACCATGCCTCCGGAAACACGCCATGAAATACGACAGAAACCACGCACTGCTCTCCTCTTCCATACCTGAACTGCCGCCGCCCGTGCGCGGCAAAGTCCGGGATGTTTACGACCTTGGCGACACCCTGCTTTTCGTCGCGACGGACCGTCTCTCCGCCTTCGACGTGATAATGCCCAACGGCGTACCGGACAAAGGCAGGGTGCTGACGCAGCTCTCCCTCTTCTGGTTCAACTATTTTTCCGATGTTCCGAACCATCTCGTGACGGCCGACATCCGCGACTACCCGACGGTGCTGAAACCGTACGCAGCCGACCTGGACGGCCGCTCGATGATCGTCAAAAAACTCAAAATGGTGCCAGTCGAGTGCATCGCCCGCGGATACCTCGTAGGATCCGGCTGGAGCGAATACCGCAAAAGCGGCACGGTCCACGGCCAGGCCGTCCGCTCCGGGATGGAGCAGGCCGGGAAACTCGACACCGCGCTCTTCTGCCCTTCCGTCAAGGCGGAGATCGGCGCACACGACGAAAACATATCGCCGGAAGCCCTCGCCGGGCGCGTCGGCTCCGAGATGGCCGGAAACCTCCGGGAACTCACGCTCAAACTCTACACCGGCGCGGAACGCCACGGCGCAAAGCACGGCGTGATCATCGCGGACACGAAGTTCGAGTTCGGACTCGGCGCAGACGGCTCGCCGGTGCTGGCGGACGAGGTCCTGACGCCGGATTCGTCCAGGTTCTGGCCGGCGGCCGACTACCGCACCGGAGCCAATCCTCCTTCGCTCGACAAGCAGTTCGTCCGCGACTGGCTCGACTCGATCCACTTCAACCACGAACCTCCCGCGCCGGAGATTCCCGACGAAATCGTGGAAAAGACCCGCTTGCGCTACCTCGAAGCGCTCCGTCTCCTTTCGGGCGAAAACGCCAAGTGACGGAAAAGTGGCATACCGCGCTGAAGCTGGTTCGCACCGCTTTCGCGCTTCCCTGCGGAGCACACCGCGAAAGTGCGCTCTCCAAAGCGCGGCTGTTTCTCGAAAGCGCGTCCGACGCCCGGATGCGCTCCTGGGCGCCGCACCTGAAGCCCGGCGCCGGTGACCGCGAAATCCTTTGCGCGCTCGTACCGCTTGAGCGCGCCGACACCCGGTCGCGGCTCTCCGACGCCGATCTCGGAATCACGACGCAGGATGCCACGCCCGCGCCGCCCGGCGGCGCGGGCGCGTCCTCTCGCGGCATTTTTCCGGTCAGCGTCGCTCTCGACAACATACGGGCGGCGCTGAACACCGGCTCCATCTTCAGAACTGCCGAATTTTTCGGCTTGGAATCCGTTGCCGTGTGCGGCTACACCGCCGGACCGGAGAACCCGCAAGTCGCGCGATCGGCGCTGGGCGCGGAAAAGGCGATCCCGTGCGCGCGCTTCGCAAGCGTGCGCGACGCCGTGGCCGCAGCCAAGGCGGAGGGGCGCTTCGTAATCGCGCTCGAAACCCGCCTCGGAGCCGCCCCGCCGGAAACCGTAAACCACGCCTTCCCCGCCCTTCTGCTCCTTGGAAGCGAACGGTTCGGACTCGATCCAAGCGTGGTCGAATCGGCCGACGCCGTATGCGCGATTCCGGGACACGGCATGAAAAACTCCCTGAATGTCGCCGTGGCGTTCGCGGTCGTCGCCGCCGCGCTGCGGAGGAGATTCGACGAATCGACGCCTCGCGCCCCGTCTTGACGGCCGGGGCGTTCCATCCGGCCAGACACCATGCAACTGCGCAAAAATCCGAAACTTCTTTTCGCCGTTTTCGCGGCGGCGCTGGCCGCCGCAGCCATGATGCCGGTGCAGCCGTGCGGCGAAACGCTCTTTACCGGGCTTGACGATTCGGCGCAGTCGATCCTCGCCAAGTCGATCTGCGGCGGCGGAAGTCTCGTTTTCAAAGACTCGGCGTTTGCCGCCGTGCCGGACGGCGCGAGGCGCGACTTGCTGTACCGCCCCCTCGCCGCAAGGAAGACGCGCGACCTGGCGCACCAAATCGACGCGAAGAGCTTCACCGCGCGTCCGTTTTTCCAGCCGTTTTTCCCGCTCCAGCGCGCTCTCCTGCCGGGCCTGCCGCTTATCCTCGCGCTTGCGACGCTGTACTTGCTGCATTCCCTGGCCGCACCCGTCGGCGACAACCGCCCGGGACCGGCGGCAAGGATCGCCTTCGCGTGCGCCACGGTTTTCGCGCTGGCGTTTCCCACGCCGTGGCACTCGCCGCACTACTTGCTCGGCTCCTACGCGGAAGGGCCGGCCACGCTGTTCGCCGCGCTCGCGATGGCGCTGGCGTTCGCGCCGGGCGGCGGCGCAAGGCGCGGCTTTGCCGTCGGCTTTGCGCTGGGCGCCTCGGTTGCGTTCCACCAGACACTCGCGGCATACGCGATCCCGATCGCCGCGTTTTCCACGATGCGCTCCGGCAGACCGCGCCACTTCGCCGCCCTCCTCGCGGGGCTTGCGTTGCCGACGGCGGCTTTGGTCTGGTCAACTCTCAACATCGCCGCACCGTACGGAAACTTTCTGTCGCGTTCGACACTGCGCTCGATGATCGCGCACAGCCCCGACATCGCAGCCCTCGCCCGCGCCCTCGCGGCGGCGGCGCTGCCGGCGCTGGTTCTGGCGGTTTGCGCGCTTTCGCCGCGCGTCAGGCGTTTTTTCGCGTCAAGCCGCATCTCGACAGCCTCCACTGCGGTTTGCGCCGCAGCGACTTTTGCGGCCATCGCAGTCGTGCTTTCGCTGCCGAACTGCCGCAAGGGGTTCACATGCGACTGCGGCTCGATCGCGCTGGCCGCGCCGGCGATGGCCCTTTCATTCGCCGCCGCCATTGCGCGCCGCCGTGGCGCAGCCTGCGCGCTCATTGCGATGTGCGCCTGGGCGAGCGTACCTTTCTTTGCCGTCCAAGGCAACGAAACCCATGTCGGACTGTGGTCGATGCGACGCGCCCTCACGCCGGTCGTCCTTTCGTCGATCGCGCTTTTCGGCGCATCGCTCGAGCGCAGCGGCGGATTTCCGGCGAAGTGCCGCTTCGCGGTCCCGAAACGGTGGCGCGTCTGCATAGTCGGCGCATGGTGCCTGTGCGGCGCGTGTTCCGTGGCCGCCACGGGCGCGCGGCTGGCTTTCGTGCCGCGCACGGGCGACAAAAGCCTGTTCAAAAAGATCGCCGCTAAAATCGACTGCATCCGCACCGAAAGCGGCGCCGAGCCGCTCGTCCTCTTCGATTCATTCCGGTTCGGCGCGCCTTTTGCCGCCACGATGGGCGGCAACGCATTCTGCATCTCGGATCTGGTTTCACGCACCGCGGACACTTCGGAAATTTCAAAGTGGATGCTCGCGGAAGCGCTTCGGGGGCGGCCCGTCTTCGTTTGCGCCACCAAAG
>JAFSUV010000007.1 GCA_017450425.1 Kiritimatiellia bacterium | reverse complement strand
GCGCGGGCCGCCCGCCGTCAAGCGCGATCGCAAGCATCGCCACCGGCGCGGCGAGGCACAGCGTGGCGCGGGTCGCGGCGGCAAGCGCGAAAAGCGCCCCTGACGCAAACACGGCGCCGCGTGTGCGGCGGCAGGACGACAGGAGCAGAAACCCGCCGCCGAGAAAGAGCGCCGAGAGCGCATACGTCTTCGGAATCACGGCGAAATACGCCCAGTCCGGCGAGAGCGCGAGGAGCGCGACGGCGAAGAAGAACGCAATTCTGCGCGCCTTGGGATCCGTCCTGCCCGCGATGTTGGCGGCAAAGGCGGCGAATGCCAGCACCGCCAAAAGCCCGAACGCCGCGGTAAGCGCCCTGCCGCCGAGGACGCCGAACGGCGACCACACGGACGAGAGCGCACCATAGACGAGCGGCATCGCCGGACCCTGCGTGTAGAGGAAATCGCGATACGGCACCATGCCGCGCGCCACGTTTTGCGCCGCAAGCAGGTACCACCCCTCGTCGTGGTTGAGCGGCCCGAACCACGCATTGACGCCGCAGAGCGCGACCGCCAGCGCTGCGGCAAGGGCCGTGGCGACGCTCCACGGAGAAACCTTTGCAATGCGGCGCGGGGCGCTCACCGGCTCTTCCTACCGGGCGGCGGCGCCGTCGGCGTCGGGCGCCACCACTTTCACGATCGGCTCGAACGCCGTGAGCCCGTACTTGCGCACGAAGTCCCGGAAGTCTTCCGGCTCGGCCCGCTTCAGGAGCAGAAACGCGCGAGACGCAAGCACCGCAGGTTCGCGCGTCACAGGTATGCCGGAAACGACTGCGAGCTTTTCGGAGTCCGTCATCTTGTCGAGCGAGAGCCTGTAGTTCTTCGCCGTGCGCCCGTTGCCGTCGGAGCAGTCGCAGAGCAGGATGGGGTCCGCAAAGCCCATGGGCTTGACTTTCATCGCAGTGCCGTTCACCGACATTTCGCGCTCGAGCGGAAAGCCCATGAGGCCGTCGCCGAGGAGCGCCTCGAACGTCTTGGCCCTGCCGAGCTCCACCGCGATGGAGCGGAGCGATTCCTCGAGGTCGGGGCGCTTCGCCGCCAGATCGCGCAGCTTTTTCGGCAGCGTGCGCTTCACGTCGGGGAACGGGCAGTCGCGAACCCAGCTCGCCACGTAGCGCGAGACGGCCTGGAGCGCGTACCCGGCGTCGCCGTACAGATACGGGTCGCGCGGCGGCACTCCGGACGGCGTCTTCGGCGGCGGCGAGCGCCAGGCGCGCTGAGTGCTCTGGTATTGCGGCGCCTGGTACGTGTTCTGCTGCTGGTAGCCGGAATTGTAGGTGCCGGGTTTGTTCGCCTGACCGTGGCCGGAAGAGCCGTACGCCCCGCTTGAAGGCCGTTGGGAGCCTCCAAGGGATTTGGAAGGCGTTTCAAGCTGCGACGGAGGCGCGAATTTCGGCTCCGGTTCGGTCTGCGCTGCTGCGGCATCCTCCTCGACGGGCGCTTCGGCGCCGCGCTGCAGCCCGTTCATGCGGATGTAGTACACAAATGCGGCCACGACTATCGGCAGAAGAATCCACCCGGCCCATGCCAATGCCCTGACGACAAACGGCTTGGAACTCTCCGCGTTTTTCGCACTCATCCTGCTGTCCCCCTACGGTCTCTACTTATGGTCGTGGCAGTCGCAGTCGCAGTCGCAATCGCACCCGGAGTCGAAATCGACCGGGGCGAAGGCGTAGAGCGTCGTGCTGCGGTAAACCTCGCCCGGATCCAGGCGCACGGAGGCGAAGGATGGATTGTTCGGGGCGTCCGGCGCGTGCTGCGTCTCGAAGCACACCGCCCAGTGCTTGCCGTATTTCTGCCCCTTGCGCGCCGGACAGGCCGGCGTGAGGAAGTTGGCGGTATAGACCTGCACGCACGGCTCGGTCGTCTGCACCTGCATCGCAAGGCCGCCCTCCGGATCGACGAACTCCGCCGCGACGGCGAGCCCCGGCGCGGTGCGGTCGAGCACGAAGTTGTGGTCGATCCCGCCGTTGGCCGCCTTTAGAAGCGGATCCTTCGAGGCCCGGGCGAAAATGTCGCCGAGGCGGACCGGGGAGCGCAACTCGAGCGCGGTGCCTTCAACGGCCGGCATGCGCCCCGTCGGAATAAGCCCGGCATCGACCTCGGAGTAGCGCGAGGCGTTTACCTGGACGATGTGCTCCGACACGTCGCGCGCGCCGCCGGAGAGGTTGAAGTAGGCGTGCTGCGTGAGGTTGACGACCGTGGGCTTGTCGGTCGTCGCCAGATAGTCGATGCGCCAGGCGTTGTCGCGCGTGAGGGTATAGACGACGCGCACGAAGAGGTTGCCGGGGTAGCCCTCCTCGCCGTCGGGCGAAAGGCGCGTGAAGGCGAGCGCCGGGCCTTCGGCCGCCTCGTATTTCTCCACGTCCCAGACGTGCGAGTCGAACCCGACGCCGCCGCCGTGCAGCGAGCACGGGTGCTTCTTGCCGCCGCTGTTTTGGGCGAGCGCGTGGAAAACGCCGTCGAGCGAAAAGCCGCCGCCGGAAATCCTGTTGCCGACGCGCCCGATGATGGCGTTCATGTAGCCGTTGCCATGGTGGAGCGCGGCCCCGGAACACGCAAGAAGGGTTTCGCGCGGTTTGCCGGCGGCGTCGGGAACTTTGAGCGAAGTGACGATGCCGCCGAGGGAAGAGGCGGTGAGGGACATCCCGCCCTCGCTGCGGATGGTGAAGAGTTGTGGTTTCATGGAATGGTATTTTACGGCAAGGAAGAGTGAAAATCAATGTCGCTTTTGCTAGACTTCGGCGCCATGGCCGACAAATTGCATGGCGAAGGTTGCCGCCGCGAAAACGCAACCGGTGATTGCACGTGGACGACTCAGATGGACGCGGCGCGCAAAGGCGTCGCCACGCCCGAGCTTCTCGCCGTGGCCGGCAAGGAGCGGATCGAGCCGGGGCGCCTCATGGCGCTCGTCGCGGAGGGCAAGGTCGCCATCCCGGCGAACCGCGCCCATGCGGCGCTGAAGCCGGAGGGGATCGGCAGCGCGCTCAGGACCAAAATCAACGTGAACCTCGGCGTCTCGCGCGACTGCAGGGATTACGACGCCGAGATGCGCAAGGTGATGGCCGCCGTGGACATGGGCGCCGAGGCGATCATGGACTTGTCGAGCCATGGCGACACGCAGCCCTTCCGGCGGCGTCTCGTGGCGGAGTGCCCGGCGATGATAGGGACCGTGCCGGTCTATGACGCGGTCATCCACTACAAGCGGGATCTGGGGTCGCTGACGGCGCGCGATTTCGTGGACGTCGTGCGCCTTCACGCCGAAGACGGCGTGGATTTCGTGACTCTCCACTGCGGCATAACGCGCAAGACGGTCGCCCAGATCAAGGCCGGAAGCCGCAAGATGAACATCGTGAGCCGCGGCGGCTCGCTGGTGTTCGCCTGGATGAGCATGACGGGCGAAGAAAATCCGTTTTTCGAGCATTACGACGAAATCCTCGACATTTGCGCGAAACACGATGTCACGATTTCGCTCGGCGACGCATGCCGCCCGGGGTGCCTGGCGGACGCCACGGACGGCGTGCAGATCGAAGAGCTCGTGCGCCTCGGCGAGCTGACCCGGCGCGCCTGGGATCGCAACGTGCAGGTCATGGTCGAAGGCCCCGGCCACGTGCCGCTCGACCAGATAGCGGCCAACATGAAGGTGCAGCAGACGATTTGCCACGGCGCGCCGTTCTACGTCCTCGGTCCGCTCGTGACGGACATCGCGCCCGGCTTCGACCACATCACCGCCGCGATCGGCGGCGCGGTGGCGGCCATGAGCGGCGCGGCGTTCCTTTGCTACGTGACGCCGGCCGAGCACCTCGCCCTGCCGAGCGTCGAAGACGTGAAGCAGGGCATAATCGCGTCGAAGATCGCGGCTCACGCGGCCGACATCGCCAAAGGCGTCCCCGGCGCCCGCGACGCCGACGACCGCATGGCCGCGGCGCGCCGCAAGCTCGACTGGGAGGCGCAGTTCGCCGAAGCGATCGACCCGGCCGCGGCGCGGGCGATACGGGACTCGCGGCTCCCGGAGAGCGACCACTCCGACACTTGCAGCATGTGCGGCAAGTTCTGCGCCGTGCGCAGCATGAACAAGGCGCTTTCCGGCGAGACGATAGACATTCTCTAGTGGCGCGGCGCGCGCAAAACCGGACTGTTTGACCCATGCTCTACCTTGTCGCGACTCCGATCGGAAACCTTTCCGACTGTTCGCCGCGGGTGCTTGAAACCCTGCGCGGCGCCGAAGTGCTGGCCTGCGAAGACACGCGGCGTACGCGGCAGTTGCTGTCCAGTTTCTCGATCCCCTGCCCTCCCCTCGTCATTTCCTACCGCGAAGGGGTGGAGGAGAAGGCCGGCGCAAGAATCATCGCCGAACTGAAGGCGGGGCGGAACGTGGCGCTTTGCACCGACGCCGGGTATCCCGGCGTGTCCGACCCCGGCTTCAGGCTCGTGCGCGAAGCGGTCGCCGAGGGAATCGCCGTGAGCGCGATCCCCGGGCCTTGCGCGGCCGAAATCGCGCTCGTCGTGTCGGGCTTGCCAACGTCGAGCTGGACGTTCCTCGGCTTCCCGCCGCGCAAGCCCGGCGCACTGCGGCGGTTTTTCGAGGAGGAGGCGGAGTCGCCGCACACTTTGGTGTGCTATGAATCCCCGTTCCGCATCGCCAGGACGCTTCAGGCCGCCGCGGAAACGCTCGGCCCGAGGCAGGCCGCTGTCTGTCTCGAGCTTACGAAACTCCACGAGCGCGTGGAGCGCGGCACTCTGCAGGCGCTTGCGGAAAAGTTCGCGGCGGAGCCGGCCAAAGGGGAAATCGCGGTCGTCATCGCCGGTCTCGGCCGCGAAGCCCGGCGGCAGCGTTAAGGGCGGCGCAGTATTTCGTCCATGGCGGCCTGGGCGAGCAGAAGGCCCTCGACGCCCACCACGGTGGGCAGAGTGCCCGGGATCGCGTGGCGCTGCCCTCTTTCGCTTTCCGGCACCGCAGGGCGGCGCGGGGTTTCGTCGGAAAAAACGACGGCGCCGTGCTCGATGCCGGCGCGGCGAAGTTTTTTGCGCATCGCGGCGGCGAGCGGGCACTTGAACGTCTCCGCGAGATCCGCCACGCGAAAGCGCGAAGCGTCGGTTTTGTTGCCGCCGCCCATCGCGGACACCAGCGCCACGCCGGCGGCGCGGGCCCGCTCGAAAAGCAGGACTTTCGCGGAAACCTGGTCGATCGCATCGACCACGACGTCCCAGCCGGCGAGCGGCACTTTTTCCGCAGTGTCGGCGCCGTACGAAATGTCGAACACCTCGACTTGAAGCGCGGGATTCACGTCGAGCAGCCGCTTGCGCACGACTTCGGTCTTGCGAAGCCCGACCGTGGAGACCAGGGCGCAGAGCTGGCGGTTGAGGTTGGACGGCGACACCGCGTCACGGTCCACGAGGCCGATCCTGCCCAGACCCGCCCGCACGAGCGCCTCGGCGCACCACGAGCCGACGCCGCCCAGTCCGAAGAGCAGCGCTCCGGCTGCCTCCAGTTTTCGCACACCGTCGTCGCCGATCAGGCGGCGGGTGCGTTCCGTGGCGGAGCTGTCCATTTTTTTCGCGGGGCGTCCCGGATCGCGGAGCGTGGGCTTTTCGCCCTACACCCCGATTGCGTCCTGCGGAGCCTCCGCATCGCCGGCCGCCGCTTCCTGAAGCGCGCTTTCGCCCCTTTCGGCGTCGCCGCCGGGCGTTGGCGACGCCGCATCGCCATCGGCGGCGGACTTGCGGCGCCGTTTCCAAAAAGCGAACCGGCTGAAAAACCGGCGCACGGCGCGGGCCATCCGGCGGCGCAGCGGAGGGTGCCGCAGCTCGTCGAGCTTCTTCCAGCCGGCGAGCACTTCGTCCGGGGTGAAGTCCTTGCGGTACAGGTTTTCCTCCAGCTCCATCTCCAGACGGCGCACCTCGTCGAGGCCGGACACCACGGCGACATCCACCGTCTTCCATCCGAGTTTCGTCGCGGCGGCGAGCCGCCGGTGGCCCGCTATCAGCTCGTACGCCGGCGACACCGTCACGGGGTTGAGCTGCCCCACCCTCTTGAGGCTGTCCATGAGCGGCTCCAGGTCGCCAAGGTCCCGGCGAACCCGTTCTGGAATCGTTATCGAGGAAATCGGGACTTGCATTTCGGGTTTTCTCCGTTTGTTGTTCCGGGTTTGCGGCTATATGCCGGATGAGCGCACCGGAGTGTTCGACACGCCGTCGAAAACCACTATCCGGGGCTTGTGGACTGCGGCCTCGTCCTCCGTAAGGGCACAGAAGGTGAACACGATGACCCTGTCTCCGGGCGCGCCCTTGTGGGCCGTCGCCCCGTTGAGGCAGCAGACCTTCGAGCCGCGCGCGCCGGCTATGGCGTAAGTTTCGAACCGCTCCCCGTTTTCAAGGTTCGCCACCAGGATTTTCTCGTATTGGGAAATTCCGGCGGCGTCGAGGAAATCCGGGTCGAGCGTCATGCTGCCCTGATATTCCAACTGCGCTTCCGTGACGCGCAGATGGTGGAGTTTGGATTTGAGGAAAAAGGAAAGCATTTCAGTCGCCCCGCCCCGAAACAATACCCGAACGCCGTGCCAAATGCAAGCCGCCAAAGCAAACCGCCCCCTTCTTGCCCCACCTCTCGTCCTACCCGTCCTAGTCCTACCCGTCCTGCCCGTCCTGCCCGTCCTGCCCGTCCTGCCCGTCCTACCCGTCCTGCCCGTCCTAGTCCTGCCCGTCCTACCCGTCCTGCCCGTCCTGCCCGTCCTACCCGTCCTGCCCGTCCTAGTCCTGCCCGTCCTACCCGTCCTGCCCGTCCTGCCCGTCCTACCTCTTGCGCCCGCCCGCCGCCCCGTCGCCCCACGGCGGCGGACTCTTCGAAACGACGGCGGAAAACTGCATCGTGGCGTCGTGCGACGCCGACGCCTTCGGCGGCGGCGCGTACCACTCCACCCTCACCGGCTGCACCGTTTACGGCAACTCCGCCACCGCCGGCG
>JAFSUV010000120.1 GCA_017450425.1 Kiritimatiellia bacterium | reverse complement strand
GTGGAAGCCGGAACACGCCCCGCACGCGATCGTGATGAAGAGGAACGGGAAGAGCGGATTGGTCGCGCCGGCGCCGTTCACCGCCTTGAAGCCGGTAAAGGCGTCGAGCGACAGCGCCGGCGAAGCCGCGAACACCCCCGCGAAGCCGAGCGCCATCATGGCGTAGAGCAGGTAGCTGTTGAGGTAGTCGCGCGGCTGCAGCAGCAGCCACACCGGGAGCGTGGAGGCGAGGAAGCAGTAGGCGAGAAGCACCACGGTCCAGGCCGCCTGGGTGCCGGCGTTGGAAAGGCCGCACAGCGCCGCAAGGTCGAGCGGGAGGCGGGTGCCGATCCAGACGCATGCGAACATCACCGGCACGAACACCGCGGTCGCCGGCGCGACCTTCATGCCGAGCCTGTTCACCGCCACGCCGAAAACGGCGGCAAGCGCGATGAACAGGAGCGACGACGTGGCAACGGCCGGCGTCGCGGTGAAGGTGGCCGCCACCTGGCGCGTGAACTCCGCGCAGACCAGCACGAGCGTACTCCAGCAAAACGCGAGGAAGAGGATTTTGCCGGGCTTGCCGAGGACCGTCTCGATCACCGACGCGATCGACTTGCCTTCGTGGCGCACCGAGAGGAACAGCGACACCATGTCGTGCGCGGCGCCGATGAAGACGCACCCCAGCACCACCCACAGCACGACCGCGCCCCAGCCGAAATACGCGGCGGCGATGGGGCCGACGATCGGGCCGGCGCCGGCGATCGATGCGAAGTGGTGGCCGAAAAGCACCGCCGGGGAGGCCGGCACGTAGTCCACGCCGTCGCCGAGCGAATACGCCGGAGTCCGGCGCGTCTTGTCGATGCCGAAAATCCGCTCGAGAAACCTGCCGTACGTAAAGTACGCGATGCAGAAAACGGCAGTCGCCGCCGCAAGAAGCGATACGCCATTCATGGTTTGCGTTCCCTCCAGACCGCAGCGCGCCTAGCGCTGCACCCGGGCGTTGCCGGCCCAGACGTCAAACACCTGCTTTTCGTCCGCCGGCTCGGCGTAGTCGTTGAGCGACGACGCGGCGAGCACCCCGCTTGCCCAGCCGAAGCGCAGCGTCTTTTCGCCGTCCCAGCCCTTGAGCACTCCGTAGAGGACGCCGCCGGTAAAGCCGTCGCCGCCGCCGATGCGGTCCATGACTTCGATTTCGCGCGGCTCCTCGACGTACCACTTGCCATCGACGCGCAATATCGCGCCCCAGAGGTGGCGGCTCGCGGAGACGACCTGGCGCAGCGTCGTCGCGAAAAGCTTCGCGTTCTTGTACTTCTTCGCGACGGTTTCGATCATCGCCTTGAAGCTTTCCAGCTTCGAGCCGAGGTCTTTGCCGCCCGCTTCCGGCCCCTTGAGCCCCAGGCAGAGCTGGAAATCCTCTTCGTTGCCCACGAGAATGTCGGCCGCCGATGCGATCTTGTGGAACGCCTTGGCGAGCTCCTCTTCGCGGCCCTTCCAGAACGTGGCGCGGTAGTTGAGGTCGAACGACACGAGAGTGCCGTGCTTCTTCGCCGCCTTCGCGACGGCGAGGCACGCCTTCGTCGTCTCCGGGCTCATCGCCGCGACGAGGCCGGAGAGGTGCAGAATGGCCACGCCCTGGCGGCCGAAGATGTCCTCGAGGTCGTAGTCCTTCGCGTCGAGCGTGCGCCCGACTTCGCCCGCGCGGTCGTTCCACACCCGCGGGGCGCGGAGGCCGAAGCCGCTGTCCGCCACGTTGAACTGGTGCCGGTAGCCCCACGGCCCGCCCTGCGGCACTTCGGGCCCCGCGTACGCGATGTTGCGCGCGCGCAGCTGCGCCTTGATGAAGGCGGCGAGGGGGCTGCCCTCGACAAACCGCGTAAGGACGAGGCACTCCGGCCCGAGACTGCTCGTCACGTTGAGCACGTTCGTCTCGGCGCTCGTCGCCTGAAGGCGGAAAAGGTTGGAATTGTGCACGGCCATGCGGTCGGCGGGCGTGATGCGCAGCCCCATGCTGGAAAGGCAGGCCACGGCATAGCGGGCGTTTTTGCGGACTTTCATTTTGGACGATGCTGTTTTTCGCGGACTTTTCCTTTGAAAAATCCGCCTTTAGCATACTAGAAAAGTTTTTCGTTTTTTTTGCTTGCATTTGCTTTTCTCCCGTGCTATCATGCATCCCGTTTTCGACGCGAAGCCATGTCGGCATCGCTTCGGAGGCCTCCCTGGGGAGGTGGCGCAATTGGTTAGCGCTCCGGACTGTCGATCCGGTGGTTGCGGGTTCGATCCCCGTCCTTCCCGCCAGTTTCGGCCGGGTCGCCAAAGCGGCGATCCGGCCTTTTTCTTGAAGTCGCCGTAGCGAGAGGATTGGCAGCGATGAGCGAAACGAAGGACATTGTGAGCGCCGCGATCGGGGCGCTCGACGGCAAAAAGGCCGAAAACATCCGCCACTACGACGTGCGCGGCAAATCGTCCGTGACGGACGAGATCGTGGTGGCCTCCGCCACGAGCGCCCCGCACCTGAGGTCGCTCTCCGTGGCGGTGCAGCGCGCGCTGCGCGAATCCTGCGGTGAAGGCGCGCGCGTGTCGGGCGACGCCGAGAGCGCGTGGATCGTCCTCGACTACGTCGATGTGATGATCCACCTGTTTTTGCCCGAAGCGCGCGAATACTACGACATCGAGTCGCTCTGGGGCTAGCGCCGTGGCCGAAGCCGGAATTCGCGGCGCGCAGGCGCGGAATCGGCCGTACCATCCGGTGCGGTGGCGCGCGGAATGGCTCGCCCTCAAGTGCGTCGGCGCCGTCTGCAACGCGCTTCCGCTCGCGGCGGCGCAGTGCGTGGCGTGGGTCGTTGCCAAATTCGCGTTTTTCGCGATGGCCGGGCGCAGGCGGGAGGCGCAGCGGCGGATTTCGCTTGTGCTGGGGCCGGGCGTTTCGGCGCGCGAGGCGCGGCGCACGGCGTGGCTCTCGCTGCGCAACACCGCGTTCAACGTGGTTGACATGCTCCGCATCGCGAAGACGGACTTGAAGCGTCTCGAAGCGCTCGTGCCCGGCGCGGACAAATGCGTGCGGCGCATCCGCGAAGCGCTCGGCCAGGCGGGCGGCCGCGGCGTCATACTCGCCCTGCCGCACTGCGGCAACTGGGACCTGGCGGGGTCGATCGTGGAGCTTTCGGGGCTGCCGATCTTCAGCGTCGCCGCCCGCCAGCGCAACCCTTTCGTGAACGCTCTGATGGGCAGGATGCGCAGCGGCCACGGCATGGAGGTGCTGGAGCGGGACGGCGGGCCGCGCGTCTTCGTGGAGATGCTCCGCCGGGTGAAGCGCGGCGAAGTGTTCGCCATCCTGCCCGACACGCGCTCGCGCACGCCGGCGCTCCCGGTGCCGTTCCTCGGCGGCGTCGCGAACCTCGCCCGCGGCATGGGGCTGCTCGCGCGCGAGGCGGACGTGCCGATCGTGCCGCTCGTGATGCGCCGCGTCGCGTGGCGGCGCTTTGAAATAGAGTTCTTCCCGACTCTTTTCCCGGATCGCGCGGCGCCGCGCGAAGCGGAGGAGCTGCGCCTCACGCGCGAAGTCGTCGCGCAGTTCGACAGGGCCATCCGCCAGGATCCCGGGCAGTGGTTCTGGTACAACAAGCGCTGGGTCCTCGATCCGGTGCGGGAAAAACCCCGCCGCCAATGAAAACGCGGAGGCCGCCGCCCGGATGCGAACGTCCCGCGCTCGCCGGTCAGCCCAGGAACTCCTGCACCGCGCGCTTGAAGTTTTCGGTGGAATAGGTCTTCTGGATGAAGGCGCGCGCGTCCGCGCCGAGGCGCATGCGGAATTGCCTGTCGTCGCGAAGTTTCCCCAGGGCCTCAGCCGCAGCGTCGATGTCCGGCTCCGCCCACCAGCGGACAAAGCGAATGGCCGGCTGCGCCGCCTTCTCCTCGTCGTCAACCTCCGCCAGTTTGAACGGGATCGGCATCGAATGCTCCGGCTTGCAAAACTCGGTCGTTGCGCTGTAGTCCGTGGCGACCACCGCCTTGCCGAGGCACATGGCCTCCGCGCATCCGAGCCCGAAGCCTTCGGCGCGGTGCAGCGAAAGATAGACATCGCAGCAATTCGTAAGTTCCAGGACGTCGCGTTCAGTCATCCATTCGCCGAAGAGAACGATCCTGTCGCGGACGCCTTCTTCGGCGGCCACGCCCAGCAGACGTTCTTCAAGGTCCATGTGGGTCTTTCTGTCCGTCGTCTTGAAGACCAGCCTGGCGCTTTCGTCGTGGCGGAAAGCCCGCGCGAAAGCGCGCACGGCACCGGCCGGATTTTTGCGATACCACCCCGAACCGAACGAAAAGTTGAAGAATACGACAAATGCATCTTGGGGGATGCCGAACTTGGCCCGGCACGCCTGGGCGTCCGGGATGCCGGAGACATCCACGCGCAGCGGATACGGGAGCTTGAACACCGGATGCGTCGCGCCGAACTCCCTGCGGAAATACGAATAGTTGAAATCCGACATCGCGATTATCGCGGCGTCTTTCTTCCACAGGCAGGGATAACCGTCGCCGACGCCCTCGTTGTATTCCCAGAAGACGATTCTGGCGCGCCGGGAAACGACTTGCCGGGGAATTTTGGCCGATATCATCTCGACCGAATGCGAAAAACGGCAGACTTCGAACCGCTCCGGCGGCGTAAGCACGGGTTTCAGATCCGAATCCGGTATTGCTCCCGGACCCATGTCAAACGTCTGGAACGGGATGCCGGCGTCCTTGAGGCAAAGAGCAAAATCGCGGAGGACTTTTGAAAGGCTGCCCGTGGCACTGAGGTTCCCGGCTATCGTGATGCCCCGCTCTGGCCGGGCATGCGGCTTCGATCGCGCATTGTCGAGGAAGAACGACCTCTCCCTCCGCATTCGGCCTTGTCGCAAGATATAGTCCACGACTCCTCTTGCGCCCCACATCCGAAACGCCTTGATCGGAAAGAGCGCACTTTTCATGACATTTTTCATCGCCGGGGAAAAGATCATGTCCTAAACCTAAAAAGAAGCGGCAGGACGCCGTCGCATCGCAGAGGGGCTGACATTCGGGAAAAACGGACAGGTGTGAACGCGCGCATGGTACCGAAAAACGCACACCTTGTCAAAATTCGGACTCAGTCGCCAGTTTCAGCGCCGATTGTGTGATAATCGCGAAAAGAAAGGGTACATGCATGAACATGGTGAAAATCGCGATCGCCGCCGCTGCGGCGGCAATGCTGGCCGGATGCTCCAGCGCACCCGTGGCCGGCGGACTTTGGAACGGGCCGGGCCGGGCGCGGAACGGGGCGGCGGACGCTGCGCCGGGGTTCGCCTCCCGGGAGGCCGCGGAACGGTACGCCGAGGCGATCTCGGCGGATTTCCTCGCCGCCGTCACGGCGGAGCGGTTTCCGGACGCCGACACCGCGGCCGTGTTCCAGTGGGAGGAGACGCGGTACGAAGCGGACGGGACGTACGAGACGACTTGGACTTCGATCGACAAGATCCTCACCGACCGCGGGCTCGAGCAGAACGAGTCGCACTCGATCTGGAACAACGATTTCTACGGCTCCGTCACGGTGCTGGTGGCGCGGGTGCACTCGGCGGGCGGCGCCGTGCGCGACATCGACCTTGCGGAGAATCTCGCCGAGGCGATCGACACCGGCGCACTCGCCTCCAACATACACGACCCGAACGACAAGACCTGGACGCTCGCCTTCCCCGGCCTGGAGGTCGGCGATACGGTCGAAACCACGGTGCGCCGCACCACGGTAAAGCCCCGCGCCGAGGGCGTTTACGCCGACTGGCTGACTTTCGAGCAAACTTCGCCCGTGCTGTGGCAGGGGGTGAGGATCGACGGCCCTTCGGCCCTCCCGCTGGCGGCCCGCGCGCTGCGCGACGCCGACGCGATCGCGATCGAGCACGCGGCGGAGACGAACGCCGCGCTCGGCCGCATCGCGGAAACCTGGATCGTGCCGGAGGAGACTCCGCGCTTCTTCCCGGAGCCGGACATGCCGCCCGCCCACACCTGCACGGCGCGGCTCATGCTCTCCACGGCGGAGAACTGGGAGGCGCTGTCGCGCTGGTACGCAAAACTTTGCGCGCCCCGGCTCGCGGCCACGAACGCGGCCATGGCCGCGCTGGTGGCCGATCTCTGCGGCGACGCGGCGGAGAGGAGCGACGCCGTGCGGGCGCTCTTCGATTTCGTTTCGCGCGACGTGCGCTACATGGGCGCGATGGCCGAGAGCGAGGCTCCGGGGTACGAGCCGCACGACGTGTCGCTGACGTTCGACAACCGCTACGGCGTGTGCCGCGACAAGGCCGCGCTGCTCGTGGCGCTGCTGCGCATGGCCGGCATCGAGGCCTGGCCCGCGCTCGTGCATGTGGGCGAAAGGAAAGACCCCGACGTGCCGCAGCCCTACTTCAACCATGCAATCGTCGCCGTGGCGTCCGGCGACCCGTCCGACCCGTACATGATGATGGATCCCACGAGCGAGACGACCCGCTCGCTCCTGCCGGAGTATCTCTGCGAAAAAAGCTATCTCGTGGCGCGCGAAGAAGGGGAGACGATTCGGGAGACGCCGCCTCTGCCGGCCGGGGAAAACCTTCTGAAGGGCGAGACGACGCTCCGGTTTGCGGACGAAAACGGCGGCGGCGCCGCAGGCGAAACGACGCTCAGTTTCTGCGGCATCAACGATGTGGCCTACCGGGGGCGGTTCGCGTCCGCCCCGCGCGACTCGATACGCGCGTTCTGCCAGAGGATGCTCTCGACCGCGTTTCCCGGCGCGATCCTTGCCGGATGGGCGCTTTCGCCCGATCCGGCCGCGCTGCGCACCGACCTGTCGCCGCTTTCGCTGACGCTCTCGTACGAAATTCCGGCCGCGGTGTCGCCGCTTGATCCGCCGCGCATGGCGGAAGCGCTCGCCGTGTCGTCGCACATCGTCGGCAACCTCGGCCTCGAAAAGCGGCGCTTCCCGCTCGTCACGGAGTATCCGTGCGGGTTTTCGGAAACGGTGAAGTTCGAAGGCCGCACGCCGGAGCCGATGGTCGAAACCTCGCTGCGCAGCGGCGCAGTCCGGTACGAAGACCGCCTCGAAGGCGACACGCTCGTGCGCTCGATGCAGCTCATGAAGTCGCGCTTTTCGTCCGGTGAATACGCCGAACTGCGCGCGCTGCGCGAGAGCGAAGAGAGGTCGGACCGCTCCCCGGTGTTTTTTGCGGGCGATTCCGCTTCCGGCGCCGCGCGGCCGTCGCGCGAAGCGCTTGCCGCGGCGCTCGAAAAAGCGGTCGCGCCGCAGCCGGAGGACGACATCTACCTTGAGCGCGCCCGCGTCGCGATAGACCTCGGCGACATGCCGCGCTCGTGGTCCGTCACCACCACGCGGCGCGAAAGGATCCTTTCCTACGCGGGGCAGCGCAAGGCGGCGGACGTCGCATTCGCCTGGCAGCCGGCCGTGGAGGACTTCGAGCTTGTGGAGGCGAAGATCACCGCGCCGGACGGCACGGAGACGCCAGTAAACCCCGCTCTCGACATTTTCGACGGCGATCAGGACGACGTCGCGGACGCTCCGCGCTACCCGGCGGGGCGGCTCAAAACCGTTTCCTTCCCGAAGGTCGGACCCGGCTCGACGGTCGAATACACGGTTCGCCGCCGGATTTTCGGAAAGGATTTCTTCTCCGCGTTTTGCCGCCTCGGGCGCTACGGTTCGTTCGGCGAAGACGCGGTGGAGGTTCGCGGCCCGGAGAAGTGGCGCAGCCTGTTTTCGCTTCACGAGCCCCGGTGGCGCGGACTCGTCGCGACAAACGCGGTGGAGCGCATCGACGGCGCGGATTGCACGGTTTGGCGCCTCGCGGGCGGCGGGCCGCAGTCGGTCGTCGCCTCCGAGGGGAATCCGCCCGATGCGTACGATCTGTTTCCGACCGTGGAGGCGGCGGAGGAGTCCGCAAGCGGACGCGCCCGCGCCATACGCGACGCTTTCGAGGCGCTTTCCGATCCCCGCGCGGAGACGAACGCCGCGGCGCTCGCCTTGTCGCTCGTCCCGGCCGGAGCGGGAGTCGCCGAAAAGGTGCGCGCCGTGCGCGACTGGACGGATTTGAACCTGCGCGCCGCCGGGCCGGCGTGGACTTCGCTGCCGCTTTCGTCGCTTTCGCGCGCCGATGAAACGCTCGCGTTCCGCTACGGCCACGCCGCAGACAGGCAAATCCTGCGTCTCGCCATGGCCAGGGCGCTCGGTCTTAAGCCGGCGCTCAGGTTTTACTGCGACGGGTGGGACGCTCCGGGCGAAGCGGATCCGCTCTCAAGGCGCATCGGGCCGGAGTCGATCGACGCGGTTTCGATCGCCGTCGATGGCGAGGACGGGCGCACGTATTTTCTCGACGGCTCTTCGCGCTTTTCGCCGCTGCCGTTCGACGCGCATCAAGGCCGGGCTTTCGCCGCGCTTCCGCTGCGGGAGCAGGGCGCGAAACCGGAAGGCGGCGGCGAAGGCGGCGGGGAAGGCGGCGAAGGCGGAGAGGTCGGATTTTCGCGCCTTTCCGGCGCTCCCGATTTCGGCGAGGGCGACGACGGGCTCAACGCCTCGGAAACGTATCGTGTCTGTTCGCTTCGCGCCGACGGCTCGGCGCGCGTCGAGGTGCGCGAGCGTTTTCGCGGCGTCGCGGCGACGGCGCTCAGGCGGAAGTATTCGCAGATTCTGCCGGAAGAGCGGCGGCGCGACGCGCAAAGGACGGCGGCCGCGTTTTCGCAGTCTGCGGCGCTTGTCGGCGACATCGAAGTTTCGTGCGGCGGCGACGGCGCCTGCGAGCGCTCCTACGCGCTGGAAGTGCCGGATTTCGCGGTCCGCCGCGGCGACGGCAGTCTCGTGCTGCGCGTCGAGCGCACCGTGCTTTCCCCGGAATCCGCGCCGCGCCGCTTTCCGTTCCTCCGCTCCGCGACGCTGAGAAGCCGCGAAAGCACGATCCTGCAACTTCCCGACGGCTGGCGCGTTTCGTCGCGACCTGCGGACGGCGGCGTCTGGCACGCGCCGGAATTCGGCATCAAGCTTGAACGCTCCGTGTCGGAAGGCGGCGAAAGCGGCGCCGCCCTGCGCGTTTGCGACACGCTGTGCCTCGGCCCGGCGGAGTTCCCGCCGGAGCGCTATCTCGACTTCCTCGCCGGGGAGCTTGAAACGCAAGGTGCCGCGACAGATACCGTAGTCGTGGCACCCGTGGAAAAATAACCCTAAAAAACGCAGTTGACACGAACAGACTTTCTCACACAGAGGCACGGAGGCACAGAGATTGATGGTTTTATGGATACACATGGTTCCCAGTTTCAATGCACCTTTTGGGTGAAAGCCTCGCATGCGATTTCAATGGTTT
>JAFSUV010000119.1 GCA_017450425.1 Kiritimatiellia bacterium | reverse complement strand
GGTCGCGCTCGCCGCGTTTGCCGTGCGGCGCCTGAGGCGCGCCGTCAAAGTGCGCAGACTGCCGCCGAAGCGGCGTGCGCTGGCGGAGCTGAGGCGTCTGCTCGACCGCGACCTGCCTTCAAAGGGCCGCTTCAAGGATTTTTACTGCGAGCTGACGCTCGTCGTGCGGCGCCACATCGAGCGCCGTCACGGCATAAGCGCCCCGCGCCAGACGACCGAGGAGTTCCTGTCCTCCGTGTCGGGTCGGCCAGAATTCCCCGCCGACACCGTGGCGCGCCTCGGCGAATTCCTCTCGGCGGCGGACATGGTCAAATTCGCCGGCGTTTCCGCAACCCGCGCTTCCGCGCAGGATGCCGCCGCCGCCGCCCGCGCCTACCTCGACGGCGAACCGGATTGAGGCTCTTTTGACGCCTGCCGTGGCGGGGCCGGCAGGCGAAACCGGCCGTTTGCTGCGAACAAACGCGAGCCTCCGCGCCTCTGCGGCCGTTTGCGTCTCTGCGCGTCCGCCGCCTCTGCACCTCTGCGTGACGAAATTTAAAACACGGTTGAAATGGCAAGATCGGGTGCGGCGGACGGGCGCAAAAAGCGGGGGAAAAACTTGGAATTTTGCAGGCGGTTGACTGGCGGACGGGGTTTCACTATCATGGGCGGCATTGCGCCGGAACGGCGGCGGAAGGGCTGTCCCGCCGGATTCGGAGCGCGGAAAACACACACGATTTTTCTGGAATGGAAGCAAAGCACACGATAAACGCCATCGTCGAAAACCAGCCGGCGGTGCTCTCGCGGGTGGTCGGTCTCTTTTCGGGGCGCGGCTACAACATCGAGTCCCTCAACGTCGGGCCATGCGCCGACCCGCGTTTTTCGCGCATGACGATAGTCGTGCCGGGCGACGCGCACGTGCTCGAGCAGGTGACCAAGCAGCTCAACAAGCTTGTCGATGTGGTGAAAGTGGTCGATCTCACGGCCGAGAGCCACGTGGCACGCGAGCTCGTGCTCGTGGAGGTCGCCACCGCGAAGGCGGCGCGCACCGAAGTGATCTCCGTCGCCAACCTCTTCGGCGCCGCAGTGGCTTCGGTAAAGGACGGATCCGTCACGCTGCAGTTCACGGGCAATCTGGAGCAGGTCGATGACTTCATACGCCTCCTCCGGCCCTACTCGATATTGAACCTGTCGCGCAGCGGCCCGGTGGCCGTGATCCGCGGCGAGTGATTGCGCGGGCACCGCGCGCCGGAGTCGCCAAATGTCCCGCAAGGCGTTTGAATCGGCGGAAAATTCGCTTTTGCCGCTGATCCAGTACGAAGGGGCCGACCAGGGGCACGACTGGCCGGTCTCTCTGCTGCTCTGGATTCTGGCGCGCATCTCTTCGATCTACGGCGCGGTCGTGCAGCTCCGGCTCTGGCTCTACAACACCGGGATAAAGCGCCGCTTTCCGCTCGGCTGCCAGGTGATAAGCATCGGCAACGTGACGGCGGGCGGCACGGGCAAGACGCCGATGGTCGAAAAACTCGCCCGCGAACTCGCGGATCAGGGGCGCAAGGTCGCGATCCTCTCGCGCGGATACCGGAAAAAGGAGAAGGGGTTCTGGGAAAAACTCCGCGACAGGGTGCGCGGCGGCGGCAAGCCGCCGCCGCCGAGGGTCGTTTCCGACGGCAAGCGGCTGCTGCTCGACAGCGAGATGTCCGGCGACGAGCCGTACATGCTCGCGACGAACCTGCCGGATGTCGTGGTGCTCGTCGATCGCGACCGCGTGAAGAGCGGCCGCCATGCGATCCGCAAATTCGGCTGCGACACGCTGCTGCTGGACGACGGCTTCCAGTACCAGAAGTTGCTGCACCGGCGCGACATCGTGCTGGTGGATCGCACCAATCCGTTCGGCAACGGGCACGTGCTGCCGAGGGGAATACTGCGCGAGCCGGCGAAAAACATTGCGCGTGCGTCGTTCGTGTGCATCACAAAAGCGCGGGGAGGCGACACCGCGGTGCTGCGCTCGATCGTGAGGGAACTCAACCCCACGGCCGGGATAATGGAGTGCAACCATGATCCCGTGGCGCTCGTCGATGCGTTTACGCGCGAGCGCTTCGGACTCGAAAAACTCGCCGGGATGAAGGTTTACGCCGTGTCCGGGATAGCGGCTCCGCGGTCGTTCGAGAACTCCCTTGAAAAACTCGGCGCGGAAATCCTCGAAAAGCGCCATTTCGCCGACCACCACCGGTTTTCGCAGCAGGAAACGATCGACATCGTGAACAGGGCGCAGGAGATAGGCGCCGACGCGGTGGTCACGACCGAAAAGGACGCGGTGCGCATGACCCGCATCGACCGCAGGGCGGTGCCGGTGCTGTTTTTGCGCATCGAAGTCGTGTTCCTCGACGGGGCGGACGAATTCCGCCGCTGCGTGAACGAAATAACATTCAAGGATGCAAAATGAGCGGCTTCCCAAGCGACAAAGAGGCGGCGGCGCCTTCGCCCGAAGATCGCGAGCGCGCCATGGCGGAGGCGCTCCGGGATTGGAAGGGGCGCTCGCTCGTGGCGGCCCACCTCAGGCCGGACGGCGACGCCGTGGGCGCGGCGATGGGTCTCGCCCACTGCCTCCGCGCCGCCGGGCAGGACGCGGTGTGCGTCGCGCTAACGCCGGTTTCGGAAGTTTACGGCTTTCTCCTGGCCGACGCGCCGCCTTGTCTCGACGCGCCGCCGGAGCGGCTCCTCGCCGGCGACAGGCTCATTGCGGTCGATGCCGGCGACGAAACGCGCCTGCCGAAGGCTGTGCAGCCGCTCTGCGATGGCCGCATCCCGATACTCTGCATCGACCACCACGAGCGCACCGGAGGCTTCGCCGACGCGTTTTCCCTCGTCGAAAGCGATGCCGGCTCGGCGAGCGAAATCGTGTTCCGCGTGTGCGAAAAGGCGGGCTTCCCGATCCCGCGGGCGGCGGCAGAAGCGTTTTGGACGGGCATCATCACGGACACCGGGCGCTTCGGCTACGATTCGACGTCGGCGGCGACGCTTGCCGCCGCTTCGCGCCTTGTCGGGTACGGCGTGAGGGTGCAAAAGATATCCGAGAGCGTTTACGGCACGGTTCCCTTGCGGCGGCTGCGGCTGGAAAGGCGCTTTCTGCAAAATCTGCAAGTCGCGGCCGGAGGGACGGTCGCGGTGGGTTCGCTTGCGCCCGACGACTACGCCCGGGAAGGGTGCGACGACACCGATTCGGAGAATTTCGTCGATATCGCCCGCTCGGTGCGCGGCTGCCGCTACGCCGCGTTTGTGCGGCGCGTCACGCCTGAGCGCAAGGTGAACGTGAGCCTGCGCGCCGCGCCGCCGCACGACGTGGCCGCGATTTGCGCCGAATGGGGCGGCGGCGGCCACAAGGCCGCAGCCGGCGCCACGCTCGAAATGGATCTCGAAGCCGCGATCGCGCTCGTGCGCGACCGGCTCGTCAAGGCCGCGTCGGGAAGCTGAAGTCGTCGAAATGCAGCCGTGTGCGGTGGCCGGTGCCGACCGTCTCGACCTCGATGTCGCCAACCACCCAGCGCCCGGCGTGCTTCTTCACGCCGCGCACCCACAGGCGGCGGCGCTCCGCGCCGTTTTCGTCGAACTGCGCGGCCTGCACCACGAAGCGCATTTCGGCGTCCACCCAAAGCCGCACGAAAGCGCATTCCGGCGAAGGCGCCGGTGGCGCGACATCGAGCAAAATGCAGTCCCGCCCTTTCACGCGGTCTTCGCCGGAGAGGCGCAGCGCGCGCCACCAGACGAAATCGAAGCCGACGTCGAACCAGGCGATGTCGGTGCCGGCGACCGAATCGGCAGGCTCCGGGCCGGGAGCGCCGTCCACGCCCGAAAGCACCAGCCCGCGCGAAGGATCGCGCACCGCGCGCACGGTCTGCGCCACGCCGCCGTCCGGAGCGCCGAGGCGGTAGATCGTGGTCTGCGGCGACGCCGAAAAATCGGCGTCGGCGGAAAAGCCGAACTCCTTGATCGACACGCCGTAGCGGCGGCGCATGTTGACGCTGCCGGTCATGAGGACGCGCTCGCGCGGCATTCTTTCGGCGCACGAAGCGAGAAGCGAGGCGGCATCGTCCGCAGCCGCGGACAGTGGCTCCGCCTCTGTTTCCAGCACGGGCGGCGGGGCGACAAAAGGCGCCTCCGGCGCGCCGCCCTCCGCGCACCGGGCCGCGCCGGCCGCCAGCAAAACCGCGACGACCGCGGCAAGCGCGTTTGACGCGTTCTTAAACTTGCGCTCGGTCCGCGCCTCCCAGACCTTTGCGTACTTTATGAAAGTGCCGAAAGCGATCGTGACCGCGATGACAAGGCCGGCCATGCCGTCGAGGAACCCCTTTTTCACGAAGTAGCACCGGAAAAAGCGGAACGGCGGATGGAGCAGGATGCGCCACACGAGGTCGAAAGTCGGGCGCGAAAGGAGCTTTTCGTTTTTCGACGAGATCGTCGAAAAGCGGTTCACCGTGGAAAGCTGGTCGGCGATGTCGTCGTAGGTATAGTGCAGGAGCGGCGCGGAGAGGTGCGCCACGTCGCCATCGACGTCGATCCTCTCGTGCGGCTCGGTGCCGCAGCAGTGGCCGCGCTCCTTGCGGAAAAGGCGGAGTTTGGCGTCGGGGTACCAGTCGCCGTGCCGGATCCACCGGTGCAAATACCAAACCTGGCGCGGAAAGTCGAAACCCGCGATGTTTTCGGACACTCCGGCGCCGAGGGTGGAGACGATCTCCTTGCGCAGTTCGTCGGACACCGCTTCGTCCGCATCGACGAACAGGATCCATTCGCCGCGCGCGAGGTTGCGGGCGATGGCCTTCTGCCCGATGTAGCCCATCCAGCGGTGCTGGAAAACGCGATCCGTGAAAGTCGATGCGATTTCGACCGTGCGGTCTGTGGAAAAACTGTCAACCACCACGATTTCGTCGGCGAACTTCACGCTTTCGAGACATCGGGCGATGTCCTTTTCCTCGTTGCCGGTTATGATGCAAACCGACAGGAAAGGCCGCTTTCCATCGTTCATGTTTCAGTCCTCCCGGCGCATTGCCTTTTCGAGCGCCGCCGCCGCTTCGGCGGGCGCCACGCCTTCGAGAAAAACAGTTTTTTCGCGTCCGGAAGCGCCGGATTCGATTCTGGCGGCCTTCTTCGGGATGCCGAAGAAGTCAGCCGCCCATCTGCACAGGGCGTCGTTGGCGCGGCCGTCCACCGGGGGCGCCGCGAGGCGCAGGCGCAACGCGCCGCCGTGAAAACCGGCGATTTCGGTGCGCGAAGCGCGCGGCACGGCGTGGACCCTGAGGCGGGTGCCGCCGCCGCCCGCAGAAAGCGCTGCGGCGCAGCCTTCGCCCGCAGGTTCGCCCGCCGCCATCACCAGAACTCCCAATGCCCGGTCGCGAGCACGTAAAGCCCGAGCAGCGCATTCGTCGTGGCGTGCGCGATCGTCGCGCTCCAGACGTCGCCCTTCGTCCTGACGTAGAACGCGCCGTACGAAACGCCGGCGACGAACCCGGCGAGCAGCTCCTGGTGCTCGGCGGCGAAGGCCGCCGACACGGCAAGGAAGGAAACCGCGTGGAACGCGCCGGGCGGTATGTCGAGGAAGTCGGGCGTACGGGCGGCCCTGAGGAGGTATGCGCGCCAGAAAAACTCCTCTGCGGCGGCTATGACGAGCGAAGTGCCGACCATGTGGAGCGCAAACAGCGGCCACCCGGTTTGGGCCGGGTGGTAGTACGAGCGCGCCTTTGCGGCGAGATCGGCGAAGTCGGGCGCTTTGCCGAAATCCCACCCTACGCACCAGCGTGCGTACGCATCGGCAAGGCGCGGGAAGGCCGCCGCGAACCACTCCGATTGCGGTACGACCCACACGGCGAAGACCGCGACGCCGAGGCAGAGGGCCAGCGCCGCGTTCCTTGCCCGGAACAGCCCGGCCGAGTATTTCCACGGGCGCAGCGCTGCGAGGGCGATCGCGACGAGGATCGTCCTCACGCCGTAGAGCGCGGCGTCGGAAACGACGCCCAGCGCCTCCGTTTCCTCCGACGCCGACGACGGCGTGAGGTGCATCAGCTGCGCGAGCAGCATGACGCCGATCCAGATGATGAACGGCGCGGCGTGGCGCGCCGCCGCGGCGTTCATCGCCCGCGCCTTCGCGCTTCCCTTCGGCGCCGGACTTGCGATGGTTCCGGGCGTTGCGCTTTCAGCCGTGTCCATGGTGCAGGATCGCCGAGCCCTCAGTACCCGCCGAGGAGAGACCGCAGCTGCATCATGAACGCCTGCTGGTCTGCGGCCGACGGGTTGTAGCCCTTGTTGCCGGGAAACGCAAGCGCGATGCGACCGTAGTTGTCGATGCCCCACTGCCCCTTCACGCCGTCCGAGCACGTGATGGAACCCGATGCCGCGAAACCGGGGCGCTGGATGCGATCGACATCGACGGCCACGGAACCCGCGCCGGCGCCCTCCGGGGCGCTCTCCGGAGCGCCCGCCCCTTCCGGCTCGTCCGGATATTCCGAAGCGGCCGGGTATTCCGGCTCTTCTGGATAGTCTTCCGGTGCGCCGGTATTCCCGCCGGCCGCCGCCGCCAGAGGATCGGCGGCGACCGGTTTCTTTTCGGGATTTTCAGCGAGGTCGATCTTGAGGTCGATCAGGAGGAAGCGCGTGTCGAGATAGGAAAGGCGGATGCCGAAATCGTCGGCAAGGCGCGTCTGGATGTCGGAGAGCGATGCGCCCTCCGACGCCCATTTGCGGATTTCGTCCGCCTGTTCGGGGGTGACTTGCATGGCCTAGAGCAGCGCGTATTTCGCGACAAACAGCACCGTGAGCACGTACATCACGGGCGAAACCTTCTTCGCTTTGCCTGAGAGGAGATTCACGAGCGTGTAGGAAATGACGCCGAACATGATGCCGTCGCTGATGGAGTAGAAGAACGGCATCGCGACGATCGCGAGGAACGCCGGAAGCCCTTCGCACGGGTCGGAGAAGTCGATGTCCGACACCGCGGTCATCATCATGAAGCCCACGACGACGAGGGCCGGCGCGGTGGCGAAGCCGGGGATCGCGAGGAACACGGGGGCGAAGAGAATGGACGCGAGGAAGAGCACTGCCGCGGAAACGGCGGTAAGGCCGGTCTTGCCGCCGGCGGCGACGCCGGAGGCGGACTCCACGAACGTCGTGGTGGTGGAAGTGCCGAACACGGCGCCGACGCTCGTCGCGATCGAATCGGAGTAGAGCGCGCCGCTGATGCGCGGCAGACGGCCCTGCTTGTCGAGGAAGCGGCCCTTGAGCGACACGCCGATGAGCGTGCCGAGCGTGTCGAAGAGATCGACGAAGAAGAACGCGAACATCACGACGAAGAAGTCGAGCGAGAAGACGAGCGGCCAGCCGGAGCGGGCGGCTTCGCCGGAGCCGTGCGTCCACTTGGACGGCTCGAAGAGCGCGCCGAACGTGGTCCAGAACTCGCGGAAGGTGTTTCCGAGGTCGTGGAAGTAGTTGCCGAACTTCGGCAGGGTGGAGAAGAAGCCGGAAGCCGGATCCGGACGGTAAACGCCGGCAAGTTCGGCGACGATTCCCAGCACCCAAGTGGCGATGATGCCGAGAAGGATCGCGGCCTTGACGCGGCGTGCCAGGAGGAGCGCAGTCGCGACCACGCCAGCGAGGGCGAGCACGGCGACGACGCCTGCGGTGTGGAACGGCACGGAGTGGAACGGCACGAGCTTGATGAACGTCGCCTGGTCGGCCACGAGCACCCCGGCGGTCTTGAGCGCGATGAGGGTGATGAAGAGGCCGATTCCGACGGAAACCGCCTTCTTGAGCGAAAGCGGAATCGCGTTGAAGATGCTTTCGCGGACGCTGGTCACCGAAAGCGCGAGGAACACGAGGCCTTCGACGAAAACCGCCAGGAGCGCGAACTGCCAGCTGTATCCCATGTCGCCGCACACGGTGAAGGCGAAATAGGCGTTGAGCCCCATGCCTGCCGCGAGGACGAACGGGTAGTTGGCGAAAATGGCCATGAGGACCGATCCGACGAACGCGGCGAGCGCGGTCGCCACGAGAACGCCGCCCTTGGGCATTCCGGCGGCGGAAAGGATGCCGGGATTGACGGCGAGGATGTAGGCCATCGTCATGAACGTCGTGAGACCGGCGACGATTTCGGTGCGGACCGTCGTCTTGTTCTCGCGGAGATGGAAAAGTTTGTCGAGCATTGCAGTGTCTTTCGTGGTGGATGGTGAAACCGGTCGCGGCGGAGAAGCCGCATGGGATTCCCGGCTAAAAACGGCGCAAATACTACCACAGAGCGGGATTTCATTCGGTTCCGAGGCCCCAGGAAAGAGGCTTTCAAGAAAAAATTTCGCGGTTCTGAAAAAAACGCTTGATTTTAAAAATCGGATTTGATATAGTCTTGCCCCGTCAACGCGACATGGTGCGAGCTTAGCTCAGTGGTAGAGCGCTACCTTGCCAAGGTAGATGTCGAGGGTTCAAATCCCTTAGCTCGCTCCAATTTTTTTGTAGTCGGGAGTATAGCTCAGTTGGTAGAGCAGCTGACTCTTAATCAGCGGGTCGTGGGTTCGAGCCCCTCTACTCCCACCAGTTTGAAAGCCTGAGCGCGAAAATTTATCTTGCACGGGAGCGGCGGGGGCGATATAATCCGCGATGTCATTTCCTTCCGCGTTTTTCAACCTTTCAACCCCTTTGCAACGCGCCATGTGGAACAGAATCAAGGGCTTTTTCACCAACGACATCGGCATCGACCTCGGCACGGCGAACACCCTGGTATATGTCAAGGATCGCGGCATCGTCATGCGCGAGCCGTCCGTCGTGGCGGTGCAGACCGGCACCCACCGCGTGCTCGCCGTGGGCAAGGAGGCCAAGCGGATGCTTGGCAGCACGCCCGGCAACATCGTGGCGATC
>JAFSUV010000118.1 GCA_017450425.1 Kiritimatiellia bacterium | reverse complement strand
GGCGCCGGCCTTGCAGGTGCAGCCGGAAACGCCGCCTCCCGCGCCGGTCGATCCCCTCGCCTGGGAGTCAGACCCCGCGGCGGCGGAGTTCGAGCTGCCGGTGACGCGCCTTCTCAAGCCTCTTCCCAAGGAGACGGTCGAAGACAACCGCAAGGAAATCGAGGAGCGCAGCCGCATAATCGAGGACACGCTCGGGCAGTTCGGCCTCAAGGTCGAGGTCGTGGACGTGGTGTGCGGCCCCACGATCACGCGCTACGAAGTGCGCCCGGCACCCGGCGTGCGGGTCGATCGCGTATCGACCTACGAGCACGACTTGCAGATGTCGCTGCGGGCGAAGAGTCTCCGCATCATTTCCCCGAGTCCCGGCAAGGACGTGCTGGGCATCGAAGTGCCGAACCTCCACCGCCGCGCGGTGCCGTTCCGCGGCATCGCCGAATCGCCGGAGTGGAAGGCGGCGGAGCAGCGCATGGGCATCCCGATGCTCCTCGGCAAGGACATCGACGGCTCGCCGGTCATCGCCGACCTCGCGAAAATGCCGCACCTCATCGTGGCCGGCGCCACGGGGTCGGGCAAGTCCGTCGGACTCAATTCGATCCTTTCCGGCATCCTTCTCTGCCGCACCCCGGCCCAAGTCCGCCTCATCCTGGTCGATCCGAAGATGGTGGAATTCACCCCGTACGCGGACATTCCGCACCTCGTCGTGCCGGTGATCACCGAAGCGCCGAAAGTCGCCGTGGCGCTTCAGTGGGCGATAAAGGAGATGAACCGCCGGCTCCTGCTCTTCAAAAATGTCGGCGTCCGCAACATCATAGCCTACAACAGCCGCCCGCAGGAGCGGCAGGCTTCGCTTTTCGGCGACGACCCGGACATGGCGGAAGAGGCGGAGAGCGCACCGCCCGCGCACATACCGTACATCGTCATCGTCGTCGATGAGATGTCCGACCTCATGATGCTCGCCGGCGGCGACGTCGAGCCGCGCATCGTGCGCCTCGCCCAGCTCGCGCGCGCCGTCGGCATCCACCTCGTGATCGCCACGCAGCGCCCGGACGTAAAGACCATCACGGGCAAGATCAAGGCGAACTTCCCGGCGCGGCTCGCCTTCAAGGTCGTGTCGCAGGTCGATTCGATAACGATCCTCAACTCCGCCGGCGCCGAGACGCTCATCGGCAACGGCGACATGCTGTTCATGAACCCGACGAGCGCCGCCGGCGCCGCCCGCGCCCAGGGCTGCTGGATCGACGACGACGAAATCGCCGCGCTTACCGGCTGGTATCGCGACCAGGGGCCGCCGGTCTATGTGCCGGAAATCAAGGAAAAACTCGACCGGGTCAAGGTCAAGGACTCGTCCGGCGACGACATCAAGGGCATCGAGGATCCCGGCGCGCCCGAGGACTCCTCCGTTCCGCGCACTGGCGAGGAGGCGGACCTCGCCCGCGCCCTCGCGGTGATCGTTTCCTCCGGCCGCGCCACGATTTCGTGGGTGCAGCGCCAGCTCAAGGTGGGCTACAACCGCGCCGCCCGCATAATCGAGGAGCTGGAGGAGCGCGGCTGCATCGGCCCGGCGAACGGCACGGCTCCGCGCGAAATCCTGCGTACGACCCTGGGGCCGCCGCCCGGCGCGGAAGAGCTGCTGGACGACGGCGACGACCCGGACGACGGCGCGGCGGATGCCGACGATGGCGCTTTCGTGTAGAATACCGGGCGTATCCGATTCTTCCGCGCTCCTTTGCTCCCCTCCACCCCACTCACCCCGCAAGACTCCATGACGATAGGCGAAACATTGCGAACGGCCCGCGAGGCCAAGGGCTTTTCGGTTCAGGACGTCCAGACCGCGACCCACATGACGGCCCGGCAGGTGACGGACATCGAAAACGACGATTTTTCGTCGTTCGCCTACCCGTTCTACGCAAAGGTGTTCCTGCGGCAGTTCGCGCGCGCGGTCGGCCTCGACCCGGCGCCTCTCGTCGCCCGTTTGGCCGAGGAGAGCGGCTCTAGCGGCGGCGACAAGACCCCCAGCCCCGTGGTCCCGCTCGAAACGATCGACGAAAACGACGGCGGTCTCAAGATCGTAAAGCCCGACATCCCGGATGGCGGCGCCGTGAAGCGCGCCGCACCGCCGCCGGAAGCGCCGGCGAAGGTCGCCGCCCCGCGTCCGGAAAAGCGCGTCGCCGCATCCGATCCCATGGTGGCCGCCGCCGCCGCGGCCGCTGCCGCGGCAAAGCCTCCCGTCACCGAGCTCAAGCCTTCCGACGCGCCGCTTCCCGCCAAGCGCGCGGCGTTCGTCCGCCCCGGCGAAGTCCCGCCGGAGCCTGTTTCCCTCCGCGCCCCCGAAGAGGATGTCGAAGCCCGCAAGGTGCAGCCGGAGTTCGACTTCGCCCCCGCCGTGAAAAAGGTGGTGCCGGAGTCCGATTCCGCCGCTGGCGAAATCGTCGATCCCCGCGCCCCTGTCGCCTTGCCGGAATTCACCGCCCCTTCCGCGCCGGCGTTCGTTTTCCCGTTCTCTTCGCCGCCGGCGCAAACCGCGGCTTTCGACGAGCCGGACGCCGCCCCCGCGCCGGTCGCACCGGCCCCCGCGCCGG
>JAFSUV010000117.1 GCA_017450425.1 Kiritimatiellia bacterium | reverse complement strand
TGCCGGCTTCGCCGACGGCGCGCGCCTCGGCCGCATCCACCGGGCTTGCGATGCCGGCGAACGAGCGCTGGAGGTAGCCGAAGGTGTCCGCGCGGACTCTCTTCACGCCGAGGCGGCGCTTGATTTCGCCGGCGAGCAAATCGCCGAGCGCTCCGGAGCCGGAGAGCTGGAGGTTGCCGTGGGAGTCGCGTTCCGTCGAAAACTTCGCGGCGACGAGTTTGCCGCGAGCGTCGCGGATGCCTTCGGACACCGCGACGACGCAGCGCCCGTGGCGGGCGAGCACGCGCTTTACGTCAGCGGCGAAGCGCGGGAGCGAAAACGGGCGCTCCGGCAGGTAAACGAGGTGCGGGCCGTCGTCGGGCCTTTCGCGCGCAAGCGCCGACGCGGCGGTGAGGAATCCGGCGTCGCGCCCCATCACGATGTCGATCTTGACGCCGCCTAGGGCGCGGTTGTCAAGGTCGTCCCCCTTGAAGGCGCACGCGACGAAGCGCGCGGCGGAGCCGTAGCCTGGGGTGTGGTCGCAGCTCCTGAGGTCGCAGTCTATGGTCTTCGGCAGATGCACGACCCTGAGGGGCGCTCCGGCGGACGCGGCCTTCTGCGCGACGAGCCTCGCCGCGTCGGCCGAATCGTTTCCGCCGATGTAGAGGAAGAACCCGACGCCTCGCTCCAGAAGCGCGGCGAGGATGCGGTCGCAGTCTTCGGGCGTGGGCTTGTGGCGGCAGGAGCCGAGCGCCGAGGACGGCGTGGCGGCAATGCGCTCCAGAAACGCTTCGGAGGGCTTCCTCAAATCGATGAAATCCCCTTTGAGAATGCCGTCTATCCCGTGGCGCGCGCCGAAGATTTGGCCCACGGCCCCGCCGGCTTTTCTTGCGGCGAGCACGGCGCCGACGAGCGTCTGGTTAATGACCATCGACGGACCGCCGGACTGCGCCACGACGAGATTGGCGGCGGCCGGAGTCGCGCTGTTTCTTTTTTTCGTTTTCGTGTTCATTTTCCGTTTTTGCCCGCCTTCCGGGCTTTGGCAGCGGCCTCGCGGTAGGAGGCGCGGAAGAATTTCGTCCACTCGGACTGCAAGTCGGCGTCGGAAAGGCCGGCGCGCAGCGACGGGTCTCGCGCGGCTGCGGTGACGCCGGCCCAATCGACGGGATACGGCGCGCGGGGAAGCGCCTCCAGCTGCGAGACCGCTTCGGGACACGCAGAGGGGCCGCCCGCTTCGAGGATCGCCCCCCACGCCTCGCGCAGTTCGTCGCCGGAATCCATGCACATCGCCCGGATGAACAGCCTCAGGAACGAGAAATGGGACGCAGTCCAGCGCGGCTCGTACTCGAACGCCGACGCGAGCGAATAGACGTCCACCGCAGGGTCGAGAAGGTTGTCCGACGTCGTTCCGGCGCGCGCCTTCGCCCTTGCGTCCACCGCCGGGCGCTCCGGATCCGGGTAGAAGTCTCGGCGTATCGGCATGCGCCTGAGGGCGGTGCCTTCCGGAGCGCCCGGAGTGCCGGGTCTGCCGTTCCAGAGCGTCTGTCCCGGCTCCGAGAGAACGAACTCGACGAACCGCTCGGCGATCTCGCGGCGCTCGGCGCCGCGCAGGATGGATATCGGGTCGCCGGAAATCGACGAGCCGCCGCGCGGCGTCACGTAAACGAGGCGTTCGCGGCCGTCTAGGCGCGTCGTCTCGGCCTGGACGCGGCCGTAGAAGTCTATGCACACGCCGGCGGCGGCGTCGCCGGCGGAAACGTCCACGGGCGGTTTCCCGGCGGCGTCGGTGAAGTAGCGGGCGTTGGCGCCGATGCGCTGAATGAGGCGCATGCCGCGAATCCAGCCGCTTTCCACCGCCTCCTGGTAGCCGGCCGGCGCGGCGGCGCCTGCGGCGATGGCCTTTTCCGCGCTTGAGATCGACTCCGCCGAAAACCCGGCCTCAAGCACGTTTTCGCGCATCGAGGAGTGGAGAATCATCTCGAACGCCTTTGCTATCGACCCGGATTTCGTGGGATCCGCCACGGCGACTTCGCGGAACAGGCGCGGGTCGGCAAGGTCGCGCCACGCGGCCGGGATGCGCACCGAGCCGCCGGCGTTCGTGATGCCGAGAGCCGCGAGCCTGTCGGGATTCGAGCAGATGCCGAACCCGGAGAGCACGGCCGAGCACCAGGCCTTGTCGCGCCACTTTTCGCCGCCAAGCGCTTCGGGGATCATCTCCGCGCCTTAATCGGCTGTATGGATACCCCCTCAACCGGGAGCGTT
>JAFSUV010000116.1 GCA_017450425.1 Kiritimatiellia bacterium | reverse complement strand
CCCGGTTTTGCGGGGACGGCTCCGGCGTTCCCCGCAGCCCTTGCCGACTACCCGCTCGTCGTCTCCACCATCCCATTGCCCGGCCTTCCAAACGTCCGCGTCCTTGGCGCCGGCACTGAAGGCACCGAACTCGACGCCGCCGCTCTGGCCGCCATGCGCCGCGCCTTTGCGGCGGAGTATGCCGACTACACGCCATGACAACAACCGTCCGTGAAAAAACCGGCGCGGCCATCCAGCGCGCCATCGACGACGCGGCCGCCGCCGGCGGCGGCCGCGTCGCGCTCGAGCCGGGAGACTACCCGTGCGCCACGATCTGGCTCCGGCAAAACATCGAGCTCCACATCCCGGCCGGGGCAAGGCTCGTCGGCTCGGCGAATCCCGACGACTACGAGGACTTCACCGACCCGCGCCTCCAGGTCGCGCCCGAAAAATCCCGCAAGGCGCTTCTCGTCTGCCGCGACGCCGAGAACGTCGCCGTCACCGGCGACGGCGAAATCGACGGCCAGGGCCCGCTCTTCTACGACCGCGACGTCCCGCCCGGCGCATTCTTCGCAAAGCCGGACAAGCCGCGCCCGCGCATGGTGCAGTTCCTGCGCTGCCGAAACGTCCGCTTCGAGGGTGTCACCTTCCGCGACTCGCCCGGCTGGACCATGTGGCTGATCGGCTGCGAGGACGTCCGCATCCGCGGCATCCGCATCGACGGCTGCCAGCAGATGATCAACAACGACGGCATCGACATCGATGCGTGCCGCCGCGTGGCGGTCAGCGACAGCTTTCTGCGCACGGGCGACGACTGCCTCGTCCTGCGCGCCATCCGCCACGCCCCCGGCGAGCAGAGCCTTTGCGAAAACGTCGTGGTCGCGAACTGCGTCCTCGACAGCCGCTGCCAGGGCGTACGGATCGGCTGCCCCAGCGACGACACGATCCGCCACTGCCTCTTCACCAACATCGTCTGCCGCGCCCGCAACGGCATCCTCTGCGACAACCCCGTCCGCTACCTCCGCAAGGGCTGCACCGGATACCTCTCCGCAAGCGACATCCGATTCGAGCACTGGGATTTGGAGTGCACCGAGCTTCCTGTGGGCGTCAGCGTCGAAGACGGCATCCGCCTGCGCGCCGTGGAGCGGCTGGAGTTCCGCGACTTCAGGTTCCGCTCCGGCAGACCGGTCAGCCTTGCCGGAAATGCCGCGACGCCGCTCCGCGACATCGTCCTCGGCGACTTTTCAGGCACGGTCGCCCAGAATCAGCCGCTCGTCGCGAAATGCGTCGAGCGCCTCCGCCTGAAGGACTTCGAGGTGTCATCCCGCCTTCTGCCGTGATTGCTTCCGCCCGCAGGATTGCGAAGCGCTGACGAGAAAGCCCCCGGCGGTGCGCGGCGGCTGGTTCGCCGGAGCCAGTCAGACGGTATTCCGTGGCGGCGGGTTCACGATTTGAGACCACAGCGCTTCGAGGCGCGGGGCGGAAACCTTTTCAGCGGTGCCGAGCGCTTGTGCAAAAACGGCGACTCTGAACTCTTCGACGAGCCAGCGGTAGCGCTCAAACGCCTTTTCGTCGAACGGCGGCGCGCAGTCGCGGCTGTTGGCAAGGTCTGCAAAGCGAGTCCAGAACCCGCGCAAACTGCGCAATTTCCGCATTTCCGAATCTGGATCGGCCACCGCCGCGTCGAGCCGCCGCGACAACGCTTCGAGGTAGCGCGGAAATTCCGCAAGCCTGACGGATGGCGTGGTGGCGGCGAAGCCAGGCGGGCAAAGCCAGCCGAGCTGCTCGGCGGCATCCGTGGCGGTTTCCCGGCGCAGCGCGGGGCGCTCAAGCTTCTCGAGACATTCGCGGGCCATGTCGTCCACGGCCTCGGCGAGAGTCGCGATGTTCCTCGCAAGGGCGCGGAAACTTGCGCCGCGCCTGCGCAGCTCCGGCGCGAAGTCATTCATCGAAAGCGGCGGGTTCCCGCCGAAGACCTCGACGGCGGCCCGCTTTTCGGCGCCTTGCGAAAACGGAGAGCGCGTCCGGCTTTCCCGCATGTCGTTTGCGGCGAAACGCGCCCCCGCTTCGGCCGCCGCGCTTTCCAAAGCCGCGCGAGCCGCGGCCTCGGTCGGGAACAACGCGGGGCGCACCGCCGCGCCGGATCCGGGCGGCGGCATCTGCGGCGCCGTCCAGGCGGAAATCGCCGACTTGCCGGCAGTGCCGATGCGGACGCGCTCGAGAAACTTCGCCGCATCGCGCGCACGGCAGTCGCCGCCGAAAACGCGCTCGTACGCCGTCGCGAGGGGCGCGCCGCGAATCCTGCCGTATTCCAGCGCGAATTCCCGCAGTTCGGCGGAAGAGCGCGTCTCGAAGGCGGCTTCGCCCCGCCCTGCGGAAACGACCCACCGCCAGCGCCACGCGAGCGCGACGGAATCCGCGTCCCACGCATTTCGCGGTACCGGGACCGAGAACGAAAACTGCAACGTTTCCGGAAGCACGCGAAGAAGCGACCCCTCGGACGGAAGGGCGGCCACGACGACGCGCGAAATGTCCTCGACCGAACATCTGCGCGGATCGAGGCCGGCTCTTGCCGCAAGGAGGGACAGCGTGGCCTTCGGGAGCTCGCGCAGAAGCCGGGCGACAAGGGCCGCCAGCGCTCCGGGCACGAGCCGCGAAGAGTCGAACAGCAGCGCGAGCGGGATGTCCTCCGGATCGATCAGGCAGGAAATGCCGTCATCCGGCGCCTTGTCGTCGTGCTTGTAGGAAACCGGCATTCGCACGCGCGCGCGCCCCTGCGAGAGCGAAAATTCCAGAAACGGGGGAAACCCGCCGCTGTCGGATGCCGGCGGGGCGAATTCGGGGCCCGAGAAAACGAGCGCATCGGCTTCTTCGCGCGCAAGACGCGACAGCCATTCCCGGAAAGAGCGCCAGTTGACGCATTCGCGCGGAATCCGCTCGTCCCAAAGCGCGCAAAAGGCGTCGATCTCCGACTCCGGCGAAAGCGAGCGATCCTTGGACGCGGCATCGGTCCTGGCGGCGACGACCTCGCGGTTGCGCGCGACGACGCGCGGCCACGGCTTCGGCAACCGGCCCTCGACAAGGCCGTGGCGGATGAACAGCGCACGCGCGAGTTCCGGCCGGGCCGCCGAAATGTCGCAGCGGACGCCGTCCTCCACGACGAGGCCGTAAAGCACGGTGCGGCGGAGCGCACGCGCGACGCCGCTGCGCTCGTCCCACGTCTCTGCCGTGTATGAATGGCTGCACACCGCGCGGGCGAGCGGCAGGATCCACGCGGGATCGATCCCCGCGACGCGGCGGGCCCAGAGGCGCGAAGTGTCGATCCGCTCCGCGCAAACCATCCATCTGGGCGGCGGCTTTGCGCGGGCGAGCGCCGAACCGGGGAATATCGACATGCGCGCCCCGTTGGCGCCTTTGTAGTTTTTCTCTTCGTCGTCCCACACCCCGATGTTGTGGAGAAGGCCGGAGAGCAGCGCCTTGTGAAGCCCGTCGTGGCCGCCGGAGCAGGACGAAACATCGACCGCGCGGCGCCTGAAGAAGCGCTCGATTTCCGCGCGCACGTCCTCCCACTCGCACATGCGGCGCCACGATACGAAAGAGCGGATGCACTCGCGGCGCATGGCGGAGCGCGAAAGGGGATGGGCCTCGTCGTGGAAGGCGCGCCAAAGCAGGAGGATGCCGTCGAAATCCGACGCCTTGTCGCGAAAGCGGGCGTGGGCCTCCTTCGCCGCGTCGGCCTTGTCCTGGGGGCGCAGGAGCGGGTCTTCGCACGCAAGGGCGGACACTACGGTAAGCGCATCGCGCATCGCCCCCTCGCGCTCGGCCTCGAACAGCATCCGCGAATGCGCGGGCTCCAGCGGCAGTTTCGCCATGCGGCGGCCGAGCGCGGTGAGGCTCCAGGCCTGGAGCGGACCGTCGCGCCCCGGCTCGCGGATCGCGCCCAAGGCGACCAGCTGCCTGCGCCCTTCGCGAACTGCCGAGGCGGGCGGCGGCTGGAGGAACGGAAAACGCTCGATGTCGCCGAGTCCCCAATCCATCATCGAAAGGACGGTTCCCGCGAGGGACGCGCGGAGGATCTCCGGTTCGGTCTGCGCGGGGCGGCCCTCGTAATCTTCCGCATCGTACAGCCGGATGCACACCCCGGGGCCGATCCGGCCGCACCGGCCTTTGCGCTGCTCGGCGGACGCCCGGGAAATCTTTTCCACGTGCAGCCGCTTCACGCCGGCCCGCGGCGAATACCGGGCGATTCGCGCCAAGCCCGAATCCACCACATACCGCACGCCCGGAATCGTCACGGAAGTTTCGGCGACGTTCGTCGAAAGGACCACCCGCGTGCGCCCCGGCGACGGCGTGAATGCGCGACGCTGGGCGTCCGGCGGCAGGCTCGAATGCAGCGCGAGCACATCGACGCGCGGCAAGTCCATGGCCGACACCGCGTCGGCCGCCGCCCGGATGTCGCGCTCGCCGGGAAGGAAAACGAGGACGTCGCCGGGAAACGGACCGCCGGCGCATTCGCGCACGGCGTCGGCGACGGCGGCCGCAAGGTCGGGGTCGTCTCCTTCCTGCGGCCGCCAGCGAACCTCCACGGGGTAAGTCCGGCCCGGAACCGACACGACGGGCGCGCCGCCGAAAAACCTGGAAAAGGCGTCGGTTTGCATTGTCGCCGACGACACGACGACCTTCAAATCCGGCCGCCGCGGAATTATCCGCTTCAGACAGCCGAGCAGGAAATCCACGTTCAAGGAGCGCTCGTGCGCCTCGTCCACCATCACGACCCTGTATGCGGCAAGGAGAGGGTCGGAACGAAGCTCCGAGAGCAGAATGCCGTCCGTCATGAACTTGATGCGGGTTTCGCCCGAAAGTCTGCTCGAAAAACGGTGCTGCCAGCCCACCGTGCTGCCGCACTCGCAGCCGAGTTCGGCGGCGACGCGCTCCGCGACGGACACCGCGGCGATGCGCCGCGGCTGCGTGCATGCGATCCTCCCCCGCTTTCCGGCGAATCCCGCCGCGAGGCACAGTTTCGGAATCTGCGTGGTTTTCCCGCTGCCGGTTTCGCCGCACACGATCACGACCTGATTCGTGCGCAGGGCGGCTTCGATTTCCGGGGCGTACCGCTCTACCGGGAGCATGGCGCGTCAGGCCTCGCCGCTGCGGCGCAGCAGTTCAAGGAAGAAATCTTCCAGTTGGCGCGTCGGTCGGCTTGCGGCGACGGAAGCGGCGCCGAGCGCGCGGAGGGCGTCGCAGGCGGCGCCGGTCTTTTCTTCCGGGAGGCCTTCTGCGTCGAACCGCACCGGGCCGCTGCGCATTTCCAAGAGGCCCGGCAAGGACCCCTCGGCCCGCACAAGCCCGCGGACGAGCACGGCGACGCGCGAACAGACGTCCTGCACCTCCGCGAGCAAATGCGACGACATCAGCACCGTGCGGCCCTCCGCGCCAAGCCCGCGCACCAGGTCCTTCACTTCGCGCCGCCCCACCGGATCGAGGCCGCTCGTCGGCTCGTCGAGGACGACGAAGTCCGGATCGTTCAGCAGGGCGCGGGCGAGTCCGACGCGACGCGCCATGCCTTTGGAAAACTCTCCGACTTTGCGATCCGCGTCAGCGGACGAAATCCCGACTTTCTCAAGCAGTTGTCCGACTCTCTCCCTGGCCGCAGCCTTCTCCATGTTGAACAGTCCGGCGGCGTAGAAAAGAGTTTCCCGCGGCGTGAGAAACGGATGGAGCTGCGACAGCTCCGGCAGGTATCCGATGCGGGCCCTTGCGCCCTTGGCGCTCGAGGGGAGGCCGAAAATGCGCACGGAGCCGCCAGTCGGCCTCGTCAGACCGAGGATCATTTTTATAGTGGTTGACTTGCCGGAGCCGTTCGGCCCCAGAATGCCCAGCACCTCCCCCTTTTCGGCCCGGAGGGACACGCCACGCACCGCCTCCGCCCTGGGACGCCCCCAGAAATCGCGAAACGTCTTGTGAAGATCCGTGGCTTCCAGCACGGGGGCGCTCGCGGGCGCGCACGGTTGCACTGAAGTGTTGTCCATTGCGAGAAACTAAAGATCCTTGTTTTTGAACGAAGCCGTCGCAAAGCACAGGGCTGCGACGATGTGGAGAAGCGCGTAGAAGACGGCTCCTGCGGCTGCATGGGCCGAAACGACCCCGCCGCTGCGCAGGGCGTCGGCCTGCCAGAAGGCCCCGGTGTCCGGAAGGACGGCGAAGAACGCGCGCAGGAGCGGCGGCGAACCGGCGGCGGCGCCGGCGAAAAAGCCGAGTCCCAGCATGGCCGAAACGAGCGCAAGCGACGCTCCGGTCTGAAGACGCGTGGAAAACGCGGTTGTCCAGGCGCAGACTGCGGCGAGAAGGGCGAATACGAGCGCAAGCGGCAGCGCGAGCCGCCAGTCCAGGCCCGGATTCCAAGCCGCAAAACCGGCGAAAACCCCAGCGCGCGAAAAGAACCCGAGAAGCGCCGCAGCGGCGGGGCACATCGCGGAAAGGGACGAAAAGAACCACAATCCCAGGCGCCTTCGCCTCCAGTCGGCCACCGCCCCGATTGCCAGCGCGAGCGGGGGAAGGGCGATCGACACGGTGCCGCAAACGGCATCGCGGACGAGGCCGGCGAAGGCCTCGTCGTCAACGAAATTCTCCGCCGTCCTCGCGGCAAACAGAGCCGCCCAGGACAGGCACCAGCAGAACACGGCCACGACCGAAAGGACGCCGAGAAACTTGCCGATGACGAACGACGTGCGGGAGACGGGTCCGGCGAGCGAAGCCGCCGCCGTGCCGTCGCGAAGTTCGCGCGAAAAGCCCTCGCCGGAGCAAAACGCGGCGGCGACGAGTCCGAACACCAGCATGAACGCCATCGCGCTGTCGCGCGCGAGGCGACCGGGCTCGCCGAACGAGTGGAGTTGGAGGACGGGCTGCAAGACCGAAAGCTCGAAGCCGGCGAGCGCGATGAGGACGACGACCGGGCGCTGCAGTCCCTCCACGGCCGTGGCGCGGGCCACGGCCGCGACGGCGCGCAGGAACGGCGGGAGCGGCGCTTTCATCGCGCGTTTGCGCCGGAAAGCGCGAGGCGGACGATGGCAGCGGTGTCGGCCGGCGCATCCTGCCGCGCCATGATCTGCCGCACGGCGCGGACTGCGGCGTCCTCGCTCTGCCCGAGCTGCACGAGCGCCATGACCGCATCCCGCGCGACCTCGGCCGGAAAGGCGGAGTCGCCCGCACCATCGCCGGAGGGCTGCGCCGCGGCGCCTTCGATCGGGTTGATCTTGCCCTTCAACTCCACGCAAATGCGCTCTGCGGTGCGCTTGCCGATGCCGGGGAAGCGGGCGAGCGCCTTGGCGTCGCCTCCGGCGATGGCCGCGCGCAGCATTTCGGGCCTTGCGCCGGAAAGCGCGGAAAGCGCGGTCTTGGGGCCGACCCCCGAAACACTCTGGAGAAGTTGGAAGAGATCCTTTTCGAGCGAAGTGGCGAAGCCGAACGCCAGATGGGCGTCTTCCCTGATCACTTCGCTCACGAGAAGCTTCACCTCGGTGCCGGGGCGCGGCAGGGCGTCGTACGTGGAAAGCGGGATCGAGAGCTCGTATCCGACGCCGCCGACGTCCAGGACCGCGCTGGCCGGCGCGGGCGAGAGGCGTTTTTCGTCGAGCACTCCCCTGAGAAAGGCAATCATGGAGCCTCCGTTATCGTGACGGGCGTCCCGCGGGGAAGGAGCGTCCAGAGTTCTTCGACGTCGGCATTGCGCATGCGGACGCACCCGGCGCTCGACTGGCTGCCGAGCGAAGATTCGTCCCATGTCCCGTGGATGCCGTAGCCGGACACGCGCGGCGTGTCGCCGGTCGCTTCGAGCGACAGCCAATGCGTTCCGAGGATGTTTGCCGGGTCGCCGTACGGGATGGTCTTGCCGCTCTCGGACCACCATTCGGGGTGTTCTATCCTGTCCCGTATTTTGAACGTGCCCACCGGAGTGCGCGAATCGCGCCCCGTGCCTACGGTGTAGCGCTTGTAGAACTTGCCGTCGAGGGTGAGCAGCAGCGTGTTCGCCTCCTTTGAAACCCTCACTTCGAAGCGCGGGTGGTCCGCAAACACGAGGTGTGCGCCCGGGCGTATGCGCGACGGGTCGGCGATGCCGTTGGCCTTCATGATGAACGCGACCGGGCAGACGTATTTCGACGCAATCGCGGAAAGCGAGTCGCCCGGCGATATCGCATATTCGACCTTGCCCGGAGCGGGGCGCGGCGTGAGGTAGATGGCATCGGCCAGGCGGCCGAGCGTTTTTTCGATGTCCGGCACGAGCGCCGCCGGAGCGTGCGGCAAAACGTCGAGAAGCGCCTCGCGGGCGTCCCAGACCCTGCCTTGCGCTTCGAGCGTCTTCGCCGCGGCGACGGCTTCGGCCGCGCGTTCCGCATCGCCCTCGTCATCCGGCGCCGGCGCGGCTGGCGCCGGGT
>JAFSUV010000115.1 GCA_017450425.1 Kiritimatiellia bacterium | reverse complement strand
GCCATCGGCAAGTTTTTCGCGCCAAGGTTCGCCGGTTCGCCGATAAAACTGCTGGACGCAAAAGTGGTGTTTCCCGAAGACTGCGTTTCCGTGGCGGGGGCGATTGCGTGCGCCACCAACTGCACCGGTTCGCTCGTTGTCGGCGCGCACGGCCGCACGGCCGAGCTTCCGTTCGAGGCCAGGCTCGTGGACGGCGAGTGGAAGGCGATGTTCGCGGCGCCTCCGGCGAAGACGTTCCGCGAACTTCTCATAGCGCGGAAACCTGCGAAGCCCGGAGAAAGCGACGATGGCGGAGACGTCGCGACCGCCGGTTCGGCAGCGCCGGCCAAGCGCCTTGCGCCGATCCGCCCCGGAAAAACCGGAGTTTCCTCCGACGGACTTGAAATCTTCTTTAGCGGCGTCGAACTCCTGCCGTGGCCGGCCGATGCCGTACCGCGCGACGGCGCGTTCCTTGCGGCGTTCGACTTGGTCATTGTCAACAAGGGCGACAGTCCGGCGTTCGTTGCGGACTGGGACTTCAAGTGCGCGTACGACTCTGGCAAGCGCCGGATGCGGCAGGTCTGGCTGGAGTCTTTCCGCTCGATCCAGAGCCAGTTGAATCCCGGACAGAAGGCGTCGGGCACGGTTTTGTTCGCGCTTCCCACGGCGCCTGGAACCATCGGCCTCTCTGGACACGGGCTGACGTTTGAAGCGGAATTCGCCGGCCGCAAGCCCGGAAGGGGAAAATGACCTTGGCCAGCGGGCGCCCGACATTTTCGATCCACACCTACGGGTGCCAGATGAACGTCCGGGATTCCGGCGTTCTCGCGCGGCGCCTTGTCGCCGCCGGATATTCCGAGGCCGCCTCCGAAGACGCTGCGGACATTGTGGTGGTGAACTCCTGCTCCGTCCGCGAAAAGGCCGAAGACAAGGCGATCGGAAAGCTTCTCATGCTTTGCGCCGCCCGCCGCGACCGCCCCGGTCTCGTGGTGGGCCTTACGGGGTGCATGGCCAATCGTTTGGGCGATGGTGTTTTCAAGAAGGTGCCCGGATTGTCGTTTTCCTTTGGTCCGCGCGCCGGCGCAGTCCTTCCGCAGCTGGTGGAACGGGCGCTCGCAGGGGAGGCGCAAATGTGGGTTCCCGACCCGGAGAGGGCGGGGGAGGGCGCTTCCGAAAACGGTGTTTCTGCCGGCGATGGCCGCGGGCGCGAGGGCGACGCCGCACGGAGCGGGCGTCCGCTCGCGCAGAGTTTCGTCACGATCCTCTACGGCTGCAACCAGCGCTGTTCCTACTGCATCGTGCCATTTGTGCGCGGCAGGGAGGAGAGCCGCGATCCCGGCGTGATCGTTGAGGAAGTTCGGGAGGAGGCGCGCCGCGGCGCGCGTGACGTGTGCCTTCTCGGACAGAGCGTGATGCGGTACGGCAAAATGGGCTTCAAGTGGCCGGATTCGATCCCGTCTCCGATGGGCTTCACCGAGCCCCTGCCGCGTCTTTTGGAACTCGTGGCGCGCGAAGTGCCCGAAGTGCGCCGTCTGCGCTTCACCTCCGGGCATCCGCTCGGCGTCACGGATGAGCTCGTGCGCGCCATGCGCGAAATTCCGGCGGTGTGCGCGCATCTGCACCTGCCGATGCAGAGCGGCAGCGACCGCATTCTCCGGCAGATGCGGCGCGGCTACGATTCGTCGCGCTACCTCGAAGCCGTGCGAATGCTGCGCGAAGGCGTACCGGACATCGCCATCACGACCGATGTAATCGTGGGCTATCCGGGCGAAACTGCGGACGACTTCGAGGCGACGCGCCGCATCATGGAAGAGGCCGCGTTCGACAATGCGTTCGTTTTCAAATATTCGCCGCGGCCGGGTACCGATTCGGCGCTCGTCGAGGACGATGTGCCGGACGGGGAAAAGTGCCGCCGCGACCAGGTGCTCCTTGCAGACCAGGACGCCCGCGGGCAGCGCCTCAACGACCGCTGGATCGGGCGCAATGTCGAGGTTCTCGTGGACGGTCCGTCCCTTCGCAACGCCTCGCGGTGGTCGGGCCGCACGGAACAGAACAAGATCGTTGTTTTCGATCCGGTTGACGGCATGAATGCCGGCGACTTCGCCTTTGTTTCGATCGAAGGCGCGCGCCCGCAGACCCTTTTTGGCACCGTCGCACGGTAAAAACACGGTCATAATGGCAAAAGTGCCGAAAAGCCGGCATTGTTCTTTCGGCGGAATTCCCGTTGCCGGGTGTGGCGGCCTCGCTCCAAAATTGGGGACAATTCCGCTTCAACATTTTTTCTTGGTCTCCGGCCATTATTTTGATATCCTTGCTCCAGTGTTCGGTCAAGGAGTCGCTGGCCGTTCATGGTTCGATCGCCCCATCCATCGTTTGCCTCATGTTGCATCTTTGCATAGACCCGACATTCGCACCAAAGATTTTTTCCCAAGGCTTTGCCGACGCATTTCGCGAAATTGGTGTTGATGCGGATATCGTCTCCTTGGGTTCCGCCAGGATGTCCGAATTTTGGGCGAAGCAAAAATGGATGCGGTCCAAGGCGCGAACGGCGGCAACGATATGGAATACATTTTTTGAGTTCCCGAAGAGCGCAGCGCACATCTCAAAAGGGGACATTGCCATTGTCTATGAAACAAATTCAATCGTGTCGCGTGTGGCCGATGCCAAATTTCACCGCGAAGCAAAGGCAAAAGGCGCAAAAATCGTGTCGTTGCTTCCCGATTACTGGCCCTGTGCGCATCCGTTTGTAAAGGAAGCGTTTCGGTTGCGGGCGGAACTGGCCGACGCCGTAGCCTGCGTAACGCCGCAACTCGCCTGCGGGATTGGTGAAATTGTAAAAAACAAACCCGTAATAGTTCTTGAAGAGCCAATCGACACCGGAGCCTTTGTTGATGTCGCCAGGATTCCCGGACACCCGCAAGGCCCGATTGTAGTCTGGTCTGGCCCCCCGCACAAGGCGGAATCCGAGATTTCCGCCATGCTTTCCGCCATGAAGGCACTGCCTTCGTCCCCTCCGTTCCGTCTGCGGGTTGTGACCGGATCGTCATGTCCTCGTTTTAAAATCGATCGGCCTTTCGAATGGCGTCCTTTTTTTGGCCTCTCCTACGGCGAGCAATTTTCAGACGCGGAAATCGCCTTTGCGTGTTACGGTCACCGCGAATGGGACAAGTACAAAGGAAACTACAAGGTGAAAACCTACATGGCGGCGGGTTGTGCGACCGTCACGGACGATTCCGGATACAACCGAAACCTTGTTCGCCACGGGGAAAGCGGCTTTCTGGTGCCGGACAGCCGTGCGATGGCGGCTTCCATTGTGCAACTCATACAAGACCCTGAAAAACGGTTGCATTTGAGGCGGGCGGCCCAAAATGCGTGCAGAAGCCGGTTCGGATACAAACCTTGCGCGATGAATTGGGCCGGAACTTTGCAAAAAATCGGATTGTAAAACCGCAATTGGAGCCACCATGAAAGTCCTCCTGCACGATACCACATGCTCTTTTCTCACGCCTGGCGGCAAAACCACCCATGCGGTGAAGTTGCAACAGGAAATTTCCAAACTTGGAGTCGATATCGAATTCGCGCGGTGGTGGGATGCATCTCAGAGCGATGCCGACATTGTCCATTTTTTGGCGTTGGACATGCCGCTTGCCAGATCGTGCAAGGCCCACGGCATGAAAACCTTCTACTCGATGATCTTCGATTACGAAACGAACAGGCCTCCGCGAGAACAGCGTCGCCATATTTTAAAAAACCGCATCCTCGATAAAGTTCCGCGACTAGCCGGAAACCGGTATTGGCGCGCGCTTGAGTTCATCGACAGGGTCCAATTCATGCACACGGCGGATCAGGAGACAGCCTGCCGGTTTTTCCCCCGGTTTATTTCGCCCGATACTACGGTTGTGATCCCGCATGCGTACGATCCGGCCGACATCCGCATTTCTGATGGCCTGGACATCCGCGCATGTGAATTTCCGGAGAAGTACCTAGTGTCTTGCGCGAACATTTCGCAGCGAAAACAGAGCGTCCTTCTCGCCCGATTGGCAAAAAAGGCCCGTGTTCCGGTCGTTTTTATCGGAAGCCGCAACCAACGCGATCCCTACTATCTGAGTTTCAAGGCAGAAGTTGACAATAAATATGTTTTCGATCCCGGATTCGTCACGCGGGAATGGCGCGACTGCATCGAGCGCAATGCCAGCGGTTTCGTGCTGCTGTCCCAAGGCGAGAGTGGTTGCATAGCGGTTTACGAAGCCGCCGCGTACAATCTCCCGCTGCTTCTTTCAGATCTCCCGTGGGCAAAGCATTACGAGGATCCGACGGATGTCTTCTTTTGCGATTTCAACAACATCGAAAATGCAGTAGCGCAACTGCGCGCTTTCTACGACTCCGCCTCCGTTCTGGATCACATGCCATTCCGTGCGCGCACATGGGGCGACGTGGCGAAAATGTATGTGCGTGAGTACGAATCGTTATGACCGGCTCAGTCGTTTTTCGGCTTCGGCGAGGGCTTGTCTGGTGTAGTAGCCGTCGCGCAGTCGCTTGCCGACGGCGCGGGCGTTGCGACACCATTTCATATATTCCGCCTCAGTCGTGGCTGCTAGGCGCCCGGCAAGTTCTTTCAGCGAACGAATCGTGAATCCGACTTCCTCGCGACGTACGAAATCGGCCTGCGCCGCTTCGCTCCAAATCACAACGGGCAGTCCGCAGGCCATGTACAATGACAATTTGTGAGGGTTGTTTACACGCAAATATTCTCCGTGCTCCCCGGTGCAGGTGTCTATCGAGTCTCCGTCCCAGACAAGGCCAAAGCCTTTGCTCAGGTGCTCCGGGAGTTCTTCCGAAGGGAAACATCCGCAATAGTGGACATTTTTTTCACGCTTCCAACCGTCATCGTAGCCGGGCCCGTAAAGCATCCATTCCACTTCGGGAATTTCCCCGAGCCGCGTCAGGTAGCGGCTCTTGTATTTCCCCGGAACCGCCTCTTTCTGTGAAAGATTGCCGGCGATCGTGATGCACCGCTCGAATTTGGCGGTCGGCGCCATTGGAGTCGGAGTCAAGTAATCGAAAATGCCAAGTACGACGATTCTTGATTCTTCAACTCCGTTCGCGGCGAAATGGCGGGCCATCGCCCGGTTGTGGACGATAATGACATCCGCCGTTGCCGCGAGCGCTTTCGTGGTCGATAGGTCTTTGCCTCCGGGCCGCCACACTCGCAGCTCTTCCAGGTCGTGGGCAATGGCGATCATGTCGTTGTTGCAGACGCGTTTGATCGCCCGGAGCAGAAATCGTCCGGTTCTACCTCCGCCGCAAAAGGCGCGCGGTGCCTGAAAAAGGACGGTCGCATTTTTTGGCGCGCGTATGCAAAACATGATGCACTTGAGGATCCACGCGGCATCCATGAAACGCTTAAGGCGCAGGTTGGCCGGTTTTTTCCTTTCCCGTATTGGCAGCGCTTCAAACCCCGCATCCAGGGCTATCTTTAAAACATCGGCTGGAGCCTTCTGGCCCGCCGTCGCGAAGTGCATCGGGCTGTATTGGAATACCAGTTGAAATTTTCTCTTCAAGGTTGAGTTGCCTCGTTAATGTTTTTCGGCACGTTGGAATGCGGCTTTCGCGTCTATGGCGGCAATGATAGCAGTTCATGAAACTCCGTTCAACATCTGCGGAAAACCGGGCTGCCGCGTGTTGAAAAATCGGGCAGCGGATAATATACTGGCGGCATTGTCACCAACAATGATTTTCTGCAAAAAAACGATGCTCGATCCGGACATTCTTTCGTTTTGCGACGGTTCGCCCGTCCGCTCCGCCGAAGACTGGAAGCGCCGCCGCGCTGAAGTTTTCGACGCCGTCATCCCGCTTGAATTCGGCGGCATGCCGCCGGCCCCGGCCGCCACGCGCTGGGAATGCGTCTCGTCCTCGTCCGGGCCGCGCATCGCGCCTCCGGAGTCCCGGTATCTGGCGGGCAACGTCCGCATCGACGGCGGCGCCGCTCCGTTTTCGTTTGCGATGAAGGTCTGGCTCCCCCGCATCGAGAAATGGCCTCCGCGGAAGACCGAACCGCGCGCTCCGGTCATCCTCACTGGCGACGATTGCTGGTGGTGGCTCACGACGGACATGGTGAACGAGGCGCTCCGGCGCGGATTCGCCGTCGCCGCCTTCAACCGCTGCGAATGCGCCCGCGATCTTTCCGGCCCGCGGGACGACTCGAAGCCGGAGCAGCGCGCCGAAGGGATTTACCCGGTCTTTCCCGGTCGCTACGGCGCGATTTCCGCTTGGGCGTGGGGGTACCACCGGGCCGTGGACGCACTGCTGCAGATCCCCGAAATCGACCCGGAGCGCATCGCCGTGACCGGCCATTCGCGCGGCGGCAAGACGGTCCTTCTCGCGGCGGCGACGGACGAGCGCATCGCGCTCTGCGCCGACAACCAGAGCGGCTGCTGCGGCTGCTCCGCTTCGCGCATCGTCGGCGACGGCGGCGAGCGGCTTCGCGACATCGTCGATAATTTCGGCCAGTGGTTCGGCCCGGAACTTGCATCCTACGCCGAAAAACCGGAAGCCCTTCCCTACGACCAGCACTTCCTCTGCTCGCTCGTCGCGCCGCGTCCGCTGCGCGTGAACATCGGTCTGGGGGATGTCTGGTCCAATCCCGTCGGCGCGTGGGAAGTCCACAAGGCGACGCGCGGGGTTTACCGGCTCCTCGGCGCGGAGGACGCGCTCGCGATTTCCTTCCGCGAAGGCCATCACCGCTATTGGGCTGACGACTGGTCGCGCTTCATCGATTTCTGCTCGTGGCGTCTCGCCGGCGGGCTGCGTCCGTCCGACATTTCCCGCCGCCCGGACTGGGCGCTCGATTGAAAAAACGCTTTTCGATTCTCCAAAAATACAACCAAGCGAAAAATGAACATTTCCGACGACATCCGCTACATCGGCGTGAACGACCACGACATCGACCTGTTCGAAGGGCAGTACCGCGTCGAGCGCGGCATGGCCTACAACTCATACGCGATCGTGGACGAAAAAATCGCGGTGATGGACACCGTGGACGCCCGTTTCCGCCACGAGTGGCTCGACAACATCCAGCGCGCGCTCGGCGGCCGCAAGCCGGACTACCTGGTGGTGCAGCACATGGAGCCTGACCACTCGGCGAACATCGCGGCGTTCATGGACGCCTTCCCTGCGGCCCGCATCGTCGCTTCGGCCAAGGCGTTCGCGATGATGAAGAATTTCTACGGCAACGACTGGGAGGAGCGCCGCGTCGTGGCCGCCGAGGGCACCACGCTGCCGCTCGGCCGCCATGTGCTCTCGTTCGTCGCGGCGCCGATGGTGCACTGGCCGGAAGTGCTCATGACCTACGACGCGGCGGACCAGGTCCTCTTTTCCGCAGACGGTTTCGGCAAGTTCGGCGCCAACGACGTGGAAGACCCGGAGGGCTGGGCCTCCGAGGCGCGCCGCTACTACTTCGGCATCGTCGGCAAATACGGCGCACAGGTGCAGGCGGTGCTCAAAAAGGCCGCAGCGCTGGAAATCAAGACGATTTGCCCGCTGCACGGCCCCGTCCTTTCGGAGAACCTCGGCTACTACGTCGGCCTCTACGACACCTGGTCCAAGTACGAGCCGGAGACCGATGGCGTGTTCATCGCCTACACCTCGGTTTACGGCCACACGAAGGCCGCCGCCGAGGCGCTTACCGAGCGCCTCCGCGCCAAGGGCTGCCCCAGAGTCGCGGTCGCCGACCTTGCGCGCGATGACATGGCGGAGTGCGTCGAGGACGCATTCCGGCACTCCAAGCTCGTCCTTGCGACGACGACCTACAACGCCGACGTCTTCCCGTTCATGCGCACGTTCATCGAGCATCTCGCGGAACGCGCCTTCCAGAACCGCGACGTCGCGTTCGTCGAAAACGGCTCGTGGGCGCCTCTTGCCGCCAAGACGATGCGCTCCATGCTCGAAAAGCAGAAGAATATCCGCTTCGCGCAGACTACGGTGCACATCAAGTCCGCGCTTTCGGACGACTCCCGCGCCGAAATCGAAGCGCTCGCCGACGAACTCTGCCAGGGGTGGATCGCGCGGCGCGAAGCCGCCGCCGCACCGGCCGTCGATCCCGCCGCCCTGTTCAAGATCGGCTACGGGCTCTACGTCGTCGCGACGCGCGACGAATCGGGGCGCGACAACGGCTGCATCGTGAACACCGTGTCGCAGGTGACGAACGCCCCGAATCGCGTCGCCGTGACGGTCAACAAGCTCAACTACACGCACCATGTGGCGAAGCAGACCGGCATCATGAACCTCAACTGCCTCTCGCAGGACGCGCCGTTCGATGTCTTCAAGCGCTTCGGCTTCCAGAGCGGGCGCACGGTTGACAAGTTCGCCGGCGAAGACGTGCAGCGCTCAGCGAACGGCCTCGCAGTCCTGCCTTCGCACGTGAACGCGCTGCTGTCGCTCAAGGTCGAGCAATACGTCGATCTCGGCACGCACGGCATGTTCATCTGCTCCGTCGAAGAGTCTCGTGTCCTTTCGCAGCAGCCGACGATGACCTACGACTATTACCAGCAGAACGTGAAGCCCAAACCCGACGCAGGCAAGAAGAAAGGCTGGGTCTGCAAGATTTGCGGCTACGTTCACGAAGGCGACGAACTGCCGGAAGATTTCATCTGCCCGCTCTGCAAGCACGGCGCGGCCGATTTCGAGCCTCTGTAGGACGGTGCCGGGACGCGGACAAATGCCCGACACGCGCAGAAAAGCCGCCGCCGCGAGCGTTTTATGGGCGCTTGCGGCGGCGGTGGTGTCGTTCGCCCTGTTTTCCGTGGCGAGGGAATCGCTTGTGCCGTACGGCTGCGACTTCGAGCGTGCGCGGTGGCGGCTTACGGGCGACGAGCCGGCGTATCTGCTGACGGCGCAGGCGATAGCGAGCGGCGACGGGGAGGACGTTTCCCGCGTCCGGGCCGCCGGCACCCACACGAATTTCCAGCACAAGATCGTCCTCGGACCCACGCAGTGGACGTACGACGATTACGTCAGGCGTTGCCGCGTCAAATTCCTTTTCGACCGCCGCAAGGCGTGGGGCGATGGCGCGCAGATTCAGCACGGTGCGCCGCTCATGCCTCTTTTTGCTTCGCCGTTTGCGCTTTCGCCCAGCCAGCCGAGGTGGAAAATCCTGTGTGCGCAAGGTGTTTTCGCTTCTGCGGTCGTGGCCGCGATCGTGTTGCTGTCGGGCGGGATCGGGCGCAAAGGCGGCGCTGCGGCATCCGCCGCCGCGACCGTCGCGTTTTTCGGAAGCGCGCCAATCGTTTACTATACGGCGCAGATTTTTCCGGAGACGCTCATCGGGTGCTTCCTCGCGCTGTCTCTCCTTTTGACGCGGCGCGACGATGCTCAGAGCCGCGCGGCAGGCATCGTGTGCCTGTTTCTCCCGCTCTTCGGTTCGTCGCGCATCGTGGGGGCCGTCGCAGCCGCGTCCGTTTACCACGCGGTTGTCGCAATCCGGCGCAGACGCATCTCCGATCTTGCGCTCATCGCGCTCGGCGCGGTGTCGTATTTTGGCTACCACCTCTGGCGGTGGGGCAACTTCTTCCCTCCCAATACCGATCAGGGCAGTCCAATCACGGCATCTCTCGTGCCGGTCGGATTTCTCCGCTATTTCTTCGGCAACAGCGTCGGGCTGGTTTTCCTCTGCCCGGTGGCCTGGGCCGGAATCGTCGCGCTCGCCGGCTTGCTGCGCACCCCGCGCGTCGATCCCGCAGTGGTTCCTGCGGCTTTGATCGCCATTGTATTGCCGCTCAGCGTCGGCGCCTTCCCGGCGTTCCGGGCCGGGACATGCCCGGCAGGGCGGTATCAAGTCGCCACCGCGTTCGTCCTTTTGGTTCCGGTTTTGCTGATGTTGTCGCGCGAAGGCGCAAAACCGGCGTGGCGGCGTCGCGTCGTGTGGCTCCTTTCCACCCTTGGGCCGGTCTCGCTTGCGCTTGGCGTGTGGCTTGCCGCGCATCCCGGATGGTGGTTCGAGCGCTACCACCCCGTCTTCAAGCATCCGGCACTTCAGCCGCACTACGGCTGCCTGCCCGATTTCGAGGGGCCGCGCGGCAGACTTGCCGCGGTGCTTGCGCTCTGGATCGCCGCGCTTGTCGGTTGGAGCCTCGTGCCGGACATCTGCCGCGCGGCAAAACGATGCCTGAAAAGGAAGGAAGCATCTCATGGCTGAAGTGAAACTCCGGGCTGCGGCGGCAAGGGCGATCCCGTTCGCCGCCTCCATCGGCGGCGGGGTGCTCCTCAGAACCGCCTTTCCTCCTTTCGACGGCGGTGCCGGTGTCGCGTTTCTTGCACTCGTCCCGATATTCCTTTCGGCGCGGCTTCTCGCTCCAAGGCGCGCCGCCATCGTCGCCTTTTGCGGGATGTTCGTGTTTTTCGCGTCCGCACTTTCATGGTTTCTTCCGCTTGTCGGCAACGGCGGCCCGCCGGCGCTCGTTTTCCTCGGCATGATCGCCCTCGGCGCGTGGTGCGCCGCGTTTTCCGCACTGTTCGGGTGGACCCTTTCGCACTTTTGGGCTTATTGGCGGACGCTTCGCGGGGAAGCCAAAACAGTACGCAAAATCCTTGTCGAAGCGCCGGAAGGCTCGCGCGAAGAAGACGAAGCGCTGGCTCGCCTGAAGGCGCTGCGCAGGCGCAACGCCATTTTCGAGTGCGCGGCCCCGTTCGTCGCCGCCGCCTTCTGGGCCGGTGCCGAGTGCTTGCGCGCAAGAGTCGGCGGCGGTTTTTCCTGGTACAGTCTGGGAAACGCCGTTTGCGGCATTCCGGCCCTCGCCCAGGCCGCATCGATTGGCGGGCTGCCTTTGGTTTCGGCATTGGTGGTGCTGCTGTCCGACGCCCTTGCCGGATCGTTCCTGAGATCGTGGGATACAGTGGTGAAGACGCCAGGCTCGACCCGGCGGCACTTCGACCTCACGGCGGCGCTCGTTGCGCTCCTCGCCTTCTTTTGGTTCGGCGCAAACCGCATTTCCGCGATTCGCACCGCCGAGAGGGCGGCTACGCGGTTTTTGCGCGTCGCGGCTGTCGATCCGGAGCTGCCGTGCGTTTTCGAAGGCAATTCCGCGGAGTGGGACGACGCGACGGAGCGCATGGTCTCGCTTACGCGCGCGGCTGCGGCGGCGAAGCCGGATTTCGCGGCCTGGCCCGAAACGTCGCTCTGGGAGACGATGCCGTCGTTGCGCATGCAGGAAGGCTTGATGCGCTTTTCCGGGGAACTCGGATTTCCGCTGTTCGCCGGCGGGACCCTTGAATGCGAAGACCGCGACGGCGGTCTCGTGAAAAACGCATACTGGCTGTTTACGCCGGAAGACGTGTCGCGCCCGTACGCGAAGCGCCATTTGGTGCCATTTGGCGAGTTCATCCCGCTGGACGAAAAAATTCCGGCTTTGCGCCGGCTCGCACCCGCCGGAGTCACCTGCACTCCGGGCGGGGAGGCGGTGGCGTTCGATGTCGCCGGTGTGCGCGTGGCGCCGCTGATATGTTTCGAGGACACCGACTCTCCGACCGCGAGATCCGCCGCGAAACGAGCCGATCTGCTGCTCGGCGCGAGCAACGACGCCTGGTTCGACGGCTCGTGCGAAGGCGAGCAGCACCACCGGGAAGCCGGCATGCGCGCGGTGGAGACCGGCGTGCCGCTGCTGCGCGTGTCGAACCGGGGCGTGACCGGCGTGTTTTCCCCGTCCGGCGAGCGCACGCCCGATGGCGGTGCGCTGTTCATCCACTCCGTAGCGATACCGGACAGCGCCGCAATGCCCGCTTCGCTGTACTTGAAGTGCGGCGACTGGACGTGCGGTTTCCCGTGCGCGTTCGCGCTGCTCGCCTACTGCGCGATGGCGCGTTGCAGGCGGTGCCGGACCGGAAAAAATTTGGCGTGAAAAAAATGATTGACATGAATCTCGGCTGGTGATAGGATACGCCCCGTTTTCACGCAACCGCTCGGGTGGTGGAATTGGCAGACACGCCAGCTTGAGGTGCTGGTCCCGTTTGGGATTGAAGGTTCGAGTCCTTTCCCGAGCACCATGTTAAGAGCCGCAGGATCGTTCCTGCGGCTCTTTTTTCGCAGTGCCGCGCACCGCTACTTCATGTTGCGCACCCACCCCGGCAAAACGAGTTTCTGGGATGGGTCGGCGCTCTGGCCGGCGGCTTCGTTTTCAAAAAGCGAGCCGGCGCCGTGCTCCAGTTCGTCAATGCGGCGCCGGAGCGTCTGTTCGACGATTTGCCACTGCGTCCGCGCCTCGCCGAATTGCTTCTCCGCTTCGACGATTTCCTCTTCGCGGCGGCGAAGCTGGCTCGTGAGCGAATCGTAGTCCGCAGTGCGCTTCTCGACTCGCCGCAGCTGTTCGCGAACTGCGGCCTCGCGGTGCTGGAGCGCCTGCAAGCGGCCTTCAAGTTCGCGGACGTTTTCGCCCGACCTTCCAAGGTCCGCCTTGTGCTGCTCCCTGAGCGCATCAAGCTGCTGCCGCAACTGCGAAATCGTGCGCTCGCTGCGCTCTTCGGCCATTTCGCTTCTCGACTTTTCGCCCGGATTGAGCCTCAACGCCCGTTCAAGTCCCGCTATGTGCTCGTGCAAATCGTTCTGGCGCTGCACGCTTGCCGTGCGCTCGGCATCGTTGCGCGCCTTTTCCGCTTCGAAAGCGGCCCGCAACGCTTCAAGCGCTTCGTCGGCAAATTTTTTCACGAGCGCAGTGTCGGCATCGAGAGGGCGCTGTGCGACGGCAAGCGCAGCCTCTGCGGCAGCGAGCTTTTCCGACAGCGAGCAGCGTTCGCGCGAAAGATCGGTCACCTGGTTTTGAAGCGCCTGCACAAGCCGTGAATTTCCTTCCCCGGTTTCGTCCGCCCCGCTCTGCGGGACGTCGGGAAGCGATATTTCCGAAATCCTGCGCTCCAGCTCGGCGATGGTGGCCTTCGATTCCCTGTCCCGTGCGTTTGAAAAGTCCACGAGTTCAGCCATTTCGCCCCTGATGGCATCGAACGCCTTCTTCGCTTCCTCTTCTCCCGCCTTCGCCGCCTCCGCTTCGGCCTTCGCCGTCTCCGCCTCGGCTTTCACCGTCTCCGCCTCGGCCTTCGCCGTCTCCGCTGCGGCCTTCGCCGTCTCCACCTCGGCTTTCGCCGCTTCCACTTCGGCTTTCACCGCCTCCGTTTCGGATTTTGCTGCCTGCAGGCCGATGATCGACTCTTTTGCGACCCGGATTTCGTCGCTCAGGAGCGCAATCGAAGCATTTGCCTTTTCAAGGGAGGCTGTCAACTCCGACTTTGCCGCGTCGCTCTCCGCCTTGGCGGCATCGGCTTCCTCGGCTGCGGCGCGGAGCGTTTCGATCTCGCGGTCCTTTTCGGCGATGGCATCCTCGGTGTCCCGCTTCAAGCGCTCGAGAGTTTCCTTCAGTTCTTCGCTTTCCTGCCCGTCTGGAGAGGCTTGTGCCTCCAAGTCGAGCGCGAAAAGATCCTGCGCGGAAAAAATCTTCGCGCCTGGTGGGAGTTTGCCCTTTTCGACGAGCGCGGCGGCGGCGACTGCGTGCAGCGGACCATGTATGCGACCGTCGCTTGTCGCGATGACGGTGTCCATCTTGAGCTGCGGCATCGTTCTGGCGGTACGCCAGTTCCTGCGATCGGCGGAAACGGCGTCTTCCGGGAACACGCGGCTTTCGCGCGCCCACTGCTCAAGTTGAGAAGAGTCAACAGGCCCGAAAATGTCGCCGTTCGAGGCCGAGCGCACCCACCAGGACTGTCCGGCGGCAATGTCATCGTTGGTGTCCGACATGGATTATTTCCCTTTCTTGAAAAGCCGTGCGACTTCCGGCATTGATCCGGATTCGCCAATCATGCCGAGTTCCCGCTTCAGTTCCGCTTCCAGCGCGGCCATGCGCCCGGATTTGACTGATTGCGCAGACTGGCGCATGGATGCGGCAGGCACGACATCCGCTTCTACGGTTTCGCCGTTCTTAGCAGGTTCGTTCCGGTTGCCATTCGCAAATTCCGCCTTGCGGGAAAACCGCGACTGCGCTTCCGAGGCCGTGCGCGTAATCTCGTTGTAGAGCCATTTTGCGTTTTCGGCATCTGCGGCGGCTGCGGCCAGCGCCTTTTCGGCTTCGGCTGTTTTCGTTTGCTCGACCGCGAGAGTGTCTTCCGTGGCGGACAGTTTTTCCTCCGTGGCGGATAGTTTCTCCTTCGCGGCGGCGAGTTCCGATTTTGCCGCTGCCAGTCGGGATTCGGCCTTGGAGGCGCGGTTTTCGGCATCGACAAGCCGCGCCTGCAAATCCATGTCTTCGCGCTCCCGTGCGGTGCGCGCGGCGAGATCGGCGCGAAGGCCGTCGAGTTCGGAAGCGAGTTTTACGGCGTCCGCCTTGAATTTCGCCCTTTCGGATTCAAACTCCAGATCCTTCGCCTTGAGCGCGGCTTCGGCGTCGCGGCAACGTTTGCGCGAATCGCGCAGGGCGCTCTCTGCGGCAAGCAGGCGGGAAACGAGAGCGGCACCTGTGCCGCCGCGGGAAAATTCAGGTACGAACGCGGCGTCGGCCACCGTGCCGCTGCGTACGAAAAAAAGACCCTTCTTGGGGATGGACTCGACAACTTCCGTCTTGTCCAGATATTCGCGCGTGAACGGTCCGAGGACGTCCAGCGCCGGTTCCGTCTGCAGCACGAGACAATCGAATCCGCATTCCGGCAGGGAGACCGCGTTCTTCCAGTTTTTGCCGTCGTCCGAAACTGGCGTTTCGGGCATGATGTCGCCATCGACAACCTTTTGGTGCAACTCCGCTTCGCCGAAAGGCCCCTGTTCGCCGCCGTCCGCAGCTTTGTAGAACCATGTTTTTTCCGTATCTGACAGCGTTGGTGACCCTTTGCGCGGCCATGGGCCGTGATGGGCGAATCCTAGCAAAAAGCCACGACCGTCGCAATTCGCCGAACGAACAGACTTATCCCGATTTTTTCAGACAGCCTTTTCCGCTCCCAAATCCCCCGCCGGATGACGGCGCGCCGGACGCAAGAGCATCTGTGTGCGCGTCGGGCGTTTGCCCGACGCGCACACACTTGCAATTGGTCCTTGCGCGCCGCCGATCCGGCGGCAGCTGTTCGCCCGCCCCGCGATGCTGCAAAAAATGGAATCCTTTTTGCCGGGTTTCCGCCATAATCGGCGGTGTCACAAACCACCAAACAGAAAGGATTCCGTCG
>JAFSUV010000114.1 GCA_017450425.1 Kiritimatiellia bacterium | reverse complement strand
GCGCCGGGCCGCGCCGGGCGCCAAGGACGTCGCGCGCCGTGAGGCTCCCCAGCGTGCCGCGCACCACGTCGCCGCGGTGGACCTGCGCCTCGAAGCGGTTCGGAAGCTGCGAGCGGTAGAGCGAGACTTTGCGCGTGAGCAGGTACGCCACGATCACGACCCACATGGACGGCACGAGCAGCCGGTGGTTCCCCGTCATCTCGCCTATCATGAGGATCATCGAAATCGGGGCTTTCGCGGCGCATCCGAAGAACGCCACCATTCCGACGAGGGCAAAAGAGCCTACGTTCACGCCCCAGCCGGGCAGGATGGTGCCGAATGCGATCCCGACCGCCCCGCCGAGAGTTCCGCCGCAGACGATCGCCGGGCCGAAAATGCCGCCGGAACCGCCGGAACCCACGGAAAACGCCGTCGCCGCCGTCTTCGCGAAAAAGAAGACGACCAGCGCCGCGCAGGCCGCGGCCGCGCTGCCGCCAAGCGCCGCAGCGGCGTCTGACGGCGTCGAAAAGAGCAGGATTTCCTGTAGCGCTCCGTAGCCGGCGCCGAGCGCCGGCAGAAACGCCATGCCGAGCAGCCCCGTGGCGATGCCGCCGAGCGCGGGCTTGAGCCATGCCGGCATTTTCAGATTCGCGAACCGCTCGTGGACGGTCCAAAACGCCCATGTGTAGAACCGCGCGCCGAGAGCCAGCACGACGGCAAGCGCGAGGTAGAGCAGGAGCATGTGCGGCCGCGAAAAGGCGTTTTGCGGCATTTCAAACAGCGGGCTGAATCCGAACACGCGCGAATAGAGCGTGTGGCTCGTGACGGACGCCACTATCGCCGGCACCAGCACTTCGTATTCGAGATCCAGGTCGCGGTAGAGCAGCTCCGCCGCGAACAGGGCGCCGGCGAGCGGCGCGTGGAAGAGCGCGCCCACGCCGGCGCCCATGCCGGCGGCCATGAGCTTGCGGCGCGTCGCCACGGGCAGCCGCAGCGAATCCGCCAGCATCGAGCCGAAGCCCGCGCCGATCTGCGTGATCGGCCCTTCGCAGCCGGCCGAGCCGCCGGTGCCTATGAGGATGGACGTGGCGACGGCCTTGACCGGCACCGCGACCGGCCTTACGCGGCCGCCCCGGAAGTGGTACGCCTCGATCGCGGCATCGGTGCCGTGCCCGGCCGCTTCGGGCGCGAAAAACCACGCGAGAAGACCGGAAGCGAGGCCGCCCGCGCCGGCAAGAAGCGGCAGGAGCCACAGGCGCGGCGCACCGTACGGCGCGCCGGCGCCGAAGACATCAGGCTCGTGCGCCGCACCGCCGGTGGCGACATGCGCCAGGCGGCCGAGGAGCGTCAAGTCGCAGAACTGCAGAAGAGCCGCGAGCGCGATCGCTCCGGCGCCGGCGAAAACGCCCACGACGACGGAGAGGACGAGCGCCCGGACCATCCCAAGGCCGGTGTCGTCCCCGGTCGTTCTCCAAAGGCGCAAAAGAGCCAGAAAACGCCGCGCCCCGAACCGGGCGGTTCGCCGTGCGCACCGCCCGCAGCCCTTTGCGCCTTTCTTCAACGCCACCGCCCCTACGCTTTCTTGTGCAGGGAGGAGGTGTCGATTTTGTCCATCGGGTTTTCCGAATAGACCTTTTCAGGCGGCGGGTCCTTGTCGTAGCAGTCGGTCTTGGCGTTGGGCCGGGACTGAGCAGCCCACCGGGCGGCGTTGCCGAGCACTTTCACGACTTCCGGCTGGCGGTAGATCGGGAACGTCTCGTGGCCGGGCGAAAAGTAGAAAATCTTCCCCTGGCCGCGCTGGAACGTGACGCCGCTGCGGAACACGTTGCCGCCCTCGTACCAGCTCATGAACACGACGTGCGCTTCGGCCGGGATGCCGAACGGCTCGCCGTACATTTCGGTGTGCGGGATCACAAACGAGTCCGGGACGCCGGCCGCGATGGGATGGTCTTTGTCAACGACCCACACGCGCTCCTTTTCGCCGACTTCGCGCCACCGGAGGGAGCAGTGCGTGCCGAGCATGCGGCGGAAAATCTTCGAATAGTGGCCGGAGTGGAGCACCACGAGGCCCATTCCCTCGAGGATGCGCTTTTGGATGCGATCGACAAGGGCGTCCTCGACTTTGGCGTGCGCGACGTGCCCCCACCAGAACAGCACGTCCGTGTTGTCGAGCAGCGACTGCGCAAGACCCTGCTCCGGCATGTCGAGCGACACTGCGGTGATTTCAAGGTCGTCCGCGGAGAGTTCTTCCTTGAGCGCATTGTGTATCCCGTCGGGATAGAAAGTGCGGATCAGTTCCGCCCAGGCGTTCTCCGCCCGCTCGTGGACGTTTTCGTTCCAGATTGTCACCCGTATTTTGCCCATGGCCGTTTCTCTTTTTCGGTTTGTTGCCTTTTTTTTCGCCGCCAACGTGCGCGGCACATGCCGGTATGCTATCAAACGCCGTGCCGCAATTCAACATGCGCAGACGCGTCCTAGGGCCGGTCTGTGCGAAAAGTCGCGGCGGGTGGTATCATTCCGAAGCGATGACAACGATTATCGACTACCATGCGGGCAATCTCACGAGCGTCCGGCTCGCCTTCGAGGCGCTCGGGCGTCCGGTCGAGGTGTCCTCCGACCCGGCGCGGGTGCGCGCTGCGGAGCGCGTCGTGTTCCCCGGCGTGGGCGCCGCCGCTTCGGCCATGCAAAACCTGCGCGCCCTCGGCCTCGATGGCGCCATCCGCGAAGTCGCCGCCGCCGGCGTGCCGTTCCTCGGAATCTGCCTCGGCACGCAGATTCTGCTCGACGAGTCCGAAGAGGACGGCGGCACGGCCTGTCTCGGCATCGTCGCCGGTGCGGCCGCCCGGTTTCGCCCGCGCTCGCACTGGGAAAAAGTGCCGCAAATGGGCTGGAACCAGGTGCGCCAGGTGCGTCCGCACCCGGTGTTCCGCGGCATACGCGACGGGGCGGACTTCTATTTCGTCCACAGCTACTACCCCGTACCGGCTTCCGGCGAATGCGTCGTGGCCACGACGGAATACTGCGGCGTCGCCTTCGCTTCGTCCATCGGGCGCGGCAACGTGGTCGCGACCCAGTTCCATCCGGAAAAATCCGGCGAGACCGGACTCGCGCTGCTGGAAAACTTCTCCAGATGGGACGGCAAGGTCTGACGCGGCGCAGGGAGGCGCGATTCCGGCAATGGTGCGTCTGGCGGGGATCGAACCCACAACCTTCAGCTCCGGAGGCTGACGCTCTGTCCAATTGAGCTACAGACGCATTGGGGGGTGCTCGGCCGCAGCGCAGGATGCGGCAAGCGCGTACGGGGCGAAAGGGTATCAAATTTTCGGCACAAATCAAGAACCAAAAACCGGGAAACCGGGAAACCAGTCTTTTTCGAGGTCTGCAAATGAAAGGAAAACCGTCCCTCGCGCTCGTGCGGAACGACACTCTCAAGGCCACGCCGGGTGCGGTCAAGGCGATCATCGCCGCCGCCAAAAGGCTGGGGATCGCCATACTCGACGAAAAGGACGCAGCCAGGGCCGACGCCCTCGTCGCGCTCGGCGGCGACGGCTCGATGCTCAGCGCAGTCCGGGCGTACGCCTCGCTCGACAAGCCGTTCCTCGGCGTCAACATCGGCTCGCTCGGCTACCTCGCCGCGACCCCGCTCGAAGGCGCGGAGGAGGCGATGCGGGCGTGGCGCGACGGCGAGACGACGCTCGACGAGCGCTCCATGCTCCGCGCCCAGGTGCGGCGCGGCGGCAACGGCAGGGCCGGCCGCCCCGCCCTCGCGCTGAACGATCTCGTGGCCTCGCGCGAAGGCACGGGGCGCGTCGTGGCGCTGGACCTTTCGATCGACGGCTGCGACATAGCGCAGTTCCGGTGCGACGGGCTCATCCTCTCGACGCCCACCGGCTCGACCGCCTATTCGCTCTCGGCCGGCGGCCCGATACTGTCGCCGCGCGCCGAGGCGTTCGTCGTAAACGTCATTTGCCCGCACACCCTTTCCTCGCGTCCGCTGGTCGTGCCGGCCGACAGCGTCGTCTCGGTGCGCGTGGCCGCGGCCGAAGGCCCCGTCGCGTTCTGCGCGGACGGCACGGTGTGCGGGCGGATGCGCAGGGGCGACGTGTTCGTCGCCACGACGGCCGCGGCCAAGGTTTCGCTCGTCGCGCTTCCCGACGCCGATCCGTTCGAGCCGCTGCGCTGCAAACTGGGGCTCAACTATTCGACGGTGCGCAAGCGGTAGGGCCTGCGGCTCACTCGCGCTCCTGCGCCGGAGCGCGCGACACGATCACGCTGTCGATGCGGTGGCCGTCCATTTTTTCCACCTTCATCTTCAGTCCGAGTTCCGGCACGTTGACGACCGCGCCCTGCGCCGGAACCGAGGCGAGGCGCTCGAAGAGCCACCCGCCGAGCGTCGTGTATTCGCCCTCCGAAAGCTCCACGCCGAGCGCTTCCGACACGTCGTCGAGCTCCGCCTCGCCCGGCACGCGCCAACGGTCGGGGGCGAGCTTTTCGATGCGGATCTCGTCCTCGTCCTTGTCGTATTCGTCGTAAAGCTCCCCGACGACCTGCTCCACGAGGTCTTCCACCGTGACGATGCCGGACGTGCCGCCGTGGTCGTCGATCACGATCGCCATCGACTGCTTGCGCTTCTGCATGCGCTTGAGCAGCAGGTCCGCCTTCACGGTTTCGGGCACGAACATCGCCTTGCGCAGCAGCGGCGCGATCGAAAAATTCTTCGAGTCGGTCGAGCGCAGCAGGAAGTCGCGCGAGTTGAGGATCCCCTCGATGGTGTCTATCGAGCCCCGGAAAATCGGTATGCGCGACACCCCGGTGCGGCGAATCGTGTCGCGCACTTCGCTCCACGTGACGTCCGTGGGGAGCGCCACGACGTCCTTGCGGTGCACCATGACGTCTTCGGCCATGAGGTCTTTCAGCTCGAAGACGTTTTCGATCATCTCCTTTTCGTCGGTTTCGATCGATCCGTGCTCTTCGCCCCACTCCACCTGGCGCATGATCTGCTCTTCGGAAACCGGCGCGGCGTCGGCGATCGGGGCTTTCACGCCGACCGCGCGGAGCAAAAGCTTGGCGCCGCCGTTGACGAGGAAAACGGCCGGCGCCGTGAAGGAGGCCCACGCCCGCAGCGCGCCCGCGGCGCGGCGGGAAATCGCGTCGCCGCGCGCCAGGGCGAACTGCTTCGGCGCGATTTCGCCGAACACCAGCACGGCGTACGAGAGCAGCAGCGTCAGCAGCGCCGCCGCTCCGGCCTCGAAGGCGGCCGCGCTCTGCTCGCCGGGCACCGCCTTTTCGAGCAGCCGCGAAAGGGGCGGCGCGAACGTGATCGCCGCAAGAGAGGAAAGCAGGAGGTTGGCCACGGTGTTGCCGACCGAGAGCGACGAAAGGAAGCGCCCGGTGTCGGAAAGGAACGCCGAGAGGATCCTGGCCGGCCGCGACCCGGACTCCGCCTCCTCCTTGAGCGCCAGGCGGTCGAGGCGGATCACGGCAAATTCGCAGGCCGAAAAGAAGAAACTCGCAAGGAGCGCGCCGGCCATCGCGGCCAAGCGCCATATTCCCGGCGAAGAAGACATGGATTGCAAGGAAAACCGATTTTGATTGGGTGGAAACTGCGGAAAAACGCCGCGACGCCGCAATCATACCAAAAAAGCGCCCGCGCGTTTTCCGCTCCCCGCGCAGCCGCCAGGGCGCTTCTGCCGCCTCTGCGGCTCTGCGTGCCAAAAATGAAAACACGGCCGGAACGGAAGGCCTGTCTTCAGGAATCGGGGGGCAAGCGCCGTTTTCCCACGCCCTTGACACCGGATTTCCGGGACAAGGGGCAACCGCCGCGCGGGAAGTGTGGTAGGATTCGGCGCATCGCCCGATGGCGAAACCGCGAAAGATGCTGGAAGAAATCAAAAAGCACGGCTGCCTCATGCGGATGCTGGTGGCCAGGAACCTGAAAATCCGCTACAAGGGATCGGCGCTCGGCTTTTTCTGGTCGCTGCTCACGCCGGCGCTCACGATCGCGATGTACGCGGTTTTCGCGCGGATTCTCAAGTTCAACAACGGCCAGGCGCACTACCTTGAATACCTTGTGGTCGGCACGGTGGCGTGGGGCTTCACCGCAGGGGCGATGAACGACTCCCTCTCGTCCATCGCCGGCAACGCGAATCTCGTGAAGAAAGTGTTCTTTCCGCGCGTAATACTGCCGCTTTCGACGGCGGCGGCGAATTGCGTCAATTTCGCCCTCACGCTCGTGCCGCTGCTGCTCTTTCTTCTCGCGACCGGCGCCCTCGACCTCTCGCACGCGATCTGGATCCTGCCGGCGTTTGCCGCGCACGCCGTGCTGTGCGCCGGCATCTGCTGCCTCGTCGGCACGCTCAACGTGTTTTTCCGCGACACGCAGCACATCGTCGGCGTCGGGCAGATGGCGTGGTTTTTCCTGACGCCGGTCTTTTACGGCGTGTCGATGCAGCTCGAGGCGTTTCCAACTGCGCCGTTTTTGAAGCGCCTCGTGTTCCTCAACCCCATGACTGGCGTTCTCGCGATGTACAGGCGCGGTCTGATGGGACAAGCGCTGGTGCCGGAAGAATGGGCCGGAACCGTCCCGCCGGCGTCGATCCTCGTTTCGTGCGCGGTTTGCGCGCTTGTCATGCTTGCGGGGCACTGGGCGCTCAAGGCCGGAAACCGCAGATTCGGAGACGTGCTGTGAAAACGGGCGGCGACTACGCGATCGAAATCGACGGCGTGACGAAGCGCTTCCGCCTCTCCGGGGCGGGGCGGTCGCTCAAATCCGCCGTGATCGATTTCGCCATGCGGCGCCGGCCGCCGGAATTCACCGCGCTTTCGGACGTGTCGCTCAAAGTCCGCCGCGGCGAAACGGTGGGGATCGTCGGCGCGAACGGCGCCGGCAAATCGACGCTCCTTTCGATCGTCGCCGGCACGGTGTGGCCGACCTGCGGCACGGTGAAGACGCACGGCTCGGTAAGTTCCCTTCTGGAGCTCGGCGCCGGCTTCCACCCCGACCTCACGGGCCGCGAAAACGTGAGGCTCTACGGGGCGATCATGGGCATGAAGCCGGCGGAAATGCGGCGGCGATTCGACGAAATCGTCGCGTTTTCCGGCCTTGGCGACTTCATCGACCAGCCCGTGCGCTTCTACTCTTCGGGCATGTACGTGCGCCTCGGCTTTTCGGTGGCGGTGCAGGTCGATCCCGACATTTTGCTCGTGGATGAAGTGCTCGCCGTCGGGGACGCCGATTTCCAGCGGCGCTGCCTTGCGAAGATGGACGAGTTCCGGGCTTCCGGCAAGACGCTGCTGTTGATTTCGCACGACATCGAAACGGTGCGCCGCGTGTCCGACCGCATCGCCTACCTTTCGCACGGGCGCCTCGAATCGTTCGGCGACCCGGCCAGCGTCGCGGATGCGTACCTCGCATCGTCCACCGCGGCCAATCCCGCGATGCCGGGCGCCCGCGAGTGGGGCGAACCCGGCACGGTGCGCTTCGTGCGCATTTCGTTCGTCGATCCCGGCACGGGCGAAGAAAAGGGCGGCCCGGTGTGCCCCGCCACGTCGAAGCCCGTTTTCCGGCTCCGCTGGAAGGCCGAGAAGCGCATCGAAAATCCGGTCGTCGGGTTTTCGCTGGACGACGCGGCGTCCGGGTGCAGGGTCTTCGGCTCCAACACCCAGATCTGCGGGCGCGAGCTTCCGGCCATGGAGGGCGAAGGCTCGATCGACCTCGCGATCGACACTTCGGACTTGCAGGCCGGGGACTACTCGCTCTCGTTTGCGCTCCACAGCGCAGACCATGCGACGAACTACCACCGCGTGGAACACGGCTTCGCGCTGCACGTGCGCGAGCGCAAGTGGTTCGACGGCGTGGTGCGGCTGCCGGTGGAGTGGAGTTGACGTCGCGCGCGGAGAGGCCGACACGATGCCCGGAAACGCCGCAGTCCCGTTTTTTTCGATCGTCACGCCGACGCTCGATTCCGGGCGCTTCCTCGCCGAAACGATGCGCTCCGTCGCGGCGCAGCGCGAGGGCGGCCGCGTGCGGGTCGAGCACATCGTGGTGGATGGCGGCTCTTCGGACGACACTGCGGCCATCGTGGCGGCGTTCGCCCACCCCGACACCGTTTTCGTGCGCCAGGCCGCAGGCGCGGGCGGACCGGCGGCGGCGATAAACCAGGGGCTTGCGATGGCGCGCGGCGAGTTCGCCGCGTGGCTCAATTCCGACGACGTTTACGAGCCCGGCGCGCTCGCGCGCGCGGCGGACGCGCTGCGCCGCCGCCCGGGC
>JAFSUV010000113.1 GCA_017450425.1 Kiritimatiellia bacterium | reverse complement strand
GGCGGCGGAGCGCATGAGCGGATTCGCGGCGGCGGCCTCTCCGGGCGCAGGCGGCGAAAACTCCGCCCGTGCGGCGCGGCGCTCCAACGCGGCGACCGCCGCGGCGTCAAGCGCCCGTATCTGCTCCGCCGCCGCTTCCCTCACCGGGCACCCCCGCTTTCTGCCGCCGCTTCGCCCCGCCCGTGCGACAGGCACCACTGCGACTGCTGGATCGCGCCCATGACGAGCTTCATGTCCGCCTCGGTCATCGCGCCGCGCGAAAGGACGCGGCCGAACCCCTCCATCATGCGCTCGGCATCCTTTTCCGCCATGAACCCGACCGACAGGAGGTGGCTGCGGAGCTTGTCGAGCATGCGCGAGCGCAGCGCGGCGGTGGCGAGCGGCGAAGAGTCCAGCTCGGCGTTGCGGACCGTGCCGCCGGAAAGGGCGCGGAAAAACTCGTTGCAGACGAGGACTGCGCTTTGCGCGAGGTTGTAGCTCGGATAGTCCGGCGAAGCGGGGATGCGCAGGACATGGGTGCACTCGAGAAGCTCCTCGTTGAGCAGCCCCTTGTCTTCGCGGCCGAAAACGAGCGCCACGGGCCCTTTGCGGGCGATGTCGGCCAATTCCGGCGCGGCTTCGCGGACATCGGCGAAGTGGCGGCGGAAAAGGCCGCCGCGGCGCGACGTCGCCGCCACGGCGACGCAGTCGGCCACGGCCTCGCGCAGCGTGCCGAACGTCCGGCGGGAGTCGAGGATGCCCGTCGCGTGGACCGCCATCGTGCGGGCAAACTCCCAGGTGATGTCGGGATCGGGGGCGACGAGGCGCAGCTCCGACATGCCGCAGTTGGCCATGGCGCGGCAGACGCTCCCGACATTGCCGCCGTAGAGCGTCCCCACGAGGACTACCTTCACGTTGCCGAGGGCGGCGCGATCCATGGCGGTCCTAGCGCCCCGTCCATTCGCGAAACCACCGCGCGAACTCCGGCACTCCGGCATCGATCGAAGTCGTGGGCGCGTAGCCGAGCGTTTTGCCGATGCGGGAAATGTCGGCGTACGTCGCCGGCACGTCGCCCGGCTGCATGGGGAGCAGTTCCTTCACCGGCTCGACGCCGAGGGCGCCGGCCAGCACGTCGATGAGGCGGCCCAGCTCCTCCGGCCTGTTGTTTCCGATGTTGAAGAGCTCTTCACGCCCCAATTCGGTCGATTCGACGCACGAAACGACGCCGGAAACGATGTCGTCGATGTACGTGAAGTCGCGCTTCATCCTGCCGCCGTTGAAAACCTTTATCGGCTCGCCCTTCAGCATCGCGTCGGCAAACAGCCAAATCGCCATGTCCGGCCGCCCCCACGGGCCGTAAACCGTGAAAAAACGGAGTCCAATCGTCTGCAGCCCGAAGAGGTGCGAATACACGTGGGCCATCAGCTCGTCGCTCTTCTTGGTCGCGGCGTAGAGGCTCACGGGGGAGTCCACGCGGTCGTCCTCGGAGAACGGCATCTTTTCGTTGCCGCCGTAAACGCTCGAACTGGAGGCGTAAACGAGCTTCGGCACGCCGCCGTGGCGGCACGCTTCGAGGACGTTTGCGAAGCCCACGAGATTGCTGCGCACGTATGCGCCGGGGTTTTCGAGCGAGTAGCGCACTCCGGCCTGCGCGGCGAGGTTCACGACGGCGTCGAAGCCGCAGTCGGCGACAAGCCGGCGCAAGGCGGATTCGTCCGCAATGTCGCCGCGCACCATGCGGAAGCCGGGGTGAAGCGCCGCGACGCGCGCCGCGCGCGCCTCCTTGAGCCGGGGGTCGTAGTAGCCGTTGAAGTCGTCGAAGCCGACTACGCGGTGCCCGCGCCCGAGGAGCCGCTCGGACAGCGCCGCGCCGATGAAACCGGCCGCTCCGGTGACAAGAATGTTCATGCCGCCGATTATACAAAACGCCGCGAAACGCCGCAACGGTGGTAGAATGCGCCATGTCGCGCACGAAACCAACAGTCCCGTCCATGGCAGCCCCGTTCAACCCAGACCGATGCGTCCGCTCCGTCGATCCGCTTCTTTCGCCGGCGCAGCTGAAGCGTTTCGACCCGATGCTGCCGCAGCAGGAAAAACTCGTCGCCGGGTTCCGCAAGACGATCCGGGAGATACTCGACGGCTCCGACGCGCGGCTTCTCGCGGTGGTGGGGCCGTGCTCGATACACGACGTGGAAGGGGCCGACGAATACGCGCGCCGTCTCTCCGCCCTGGCGCACGAGCTCTCGGAGTCGCTCTTCGTCGTGATGCGCGTGTATTTCGAGAAGCCGCGCGGGACGTCCGACTGGAGCGGGTTTCTCACCGATCCGTTCATGGACGGCCAGTTCCACGTCGAAGAGGGCCTCAAGGCCTCGCGCAAGTTTCTCCACCACCTCGTCCGCATGGAGCTGCCGGCGGGGACCGAAGCCCTCGATCCGTTTCTTCCGGCGTATCTCGGCGACATGTTTTCGTGGATGGCGATAGGCCAGAGGGCGAGCGAATCCAACACCCACCGCCGCATCGCGAGCGGGCTGCCGATGCCGGTCGGCTTCAAGAACGGGCCGCGCGACGACGGTCTCAAGCGGGCTGCGGCGGCGATACGCGCGGCGTCGCGTCCGCAGGAATACCTCGGCCTCGGCGACGACGGGCGCTTCAGCGTGATCCGCACCTGCGGCAACGAATACGCCCATCTCGTGCTTCGCGGCTCCGGCGACAGCCCCAACTACGGCGCCGCTTCCATTTCCCGCGCGGAAGAGGCGCTCGAAGAGGCGGGCCAGCCGCAGCACATCGTCATCGATTGTTCGCACGGCAACTCGCACTACGACCCCGCGCACCAGGGCGATGTGATGCACGACGTGCTGGCGCAGATCGAAAACGGCAACACCTCCATCGCCGGGTTCATGCTGGAGAGCTACCTCGAATGGGGCAACCAGCAGCCGCGGCTCGACCGCTCGCGCCTCGAATACGGCGTGTCGGTGACTGATCCGTGCATCGACTGGCAGACGACGGAAACGCTGCTGCGCGAAGCGGCGGAGCGGTTCCAGAAAGTCCGCGAAGACCTGGGCCTTGCGTAGGAAAGGGCGGAAACACGATCTAAAGCCCCAGCCCCCGGATGAACGCCCTCCTGAAACTCAAGGAAACGGTCCTCTCCGTCCTGCCGGTGACGGGGATCGTCCTCGCGCTCGGCCTTTCGGCCGTGCCGCGCGAAGCGGCCGAACCGTACTGGCTCGGCCGCTTCGCGCTGGCGAGCGCGCTTCTCGCCGCCGGGCTTACGGTGTTTCTCCTCGGCGTGGATCTCGGCATAGAGCCGTTCGGGGAGCGCGTCGGCGATGCGCTCGCCAGGCGCGGCTCGCTGCCTTGGCTCGTGGTGTCGGCCGCGCTTGTGGGCGTGGTCGTCACGGCGGCGGAGCCTGACGTGCAGGTCTTCTCCTCGCAGGTCTGCGGCGCGATCCCGGCGCTCGGGCGCACGGCGCTCGTGCGGTCGATCGCCGCCGGAGTGGGGGTTTTCATGGCGCTCGGGCTGCTGCGCAGCGCTTTCGGACTCGGCCTCAAGCCCGTGCTGTGCGCGGGCTACGCGGCGCTGCTCGCGCTCGCCATTGCGGCGCCGGCGGGCGTTTCGGGGGTGGCGTTCGACGCCGGCGGCGCG
>JAFSUV010000112.1 GCA_017450425.1 Kiritimatiellia bacterium | reverse complement strand
CCTCCTCTCGCTCGCCGGCTTCGGCCACGTGCGCGACCGTCTGCACTGGCGCCACGTCCAGCCTTCGCCCGACGCCCCGCCGAACTTCGGCCGCTACCTCGCCAACGCGCAAACGCTGCGCGCGCGCGGAATCGGCGTCTCCGGAATGTTCCACGACTCGCCGGCGTGGGCCGATCCCGGCAGCGGCCGCCTCCCCCGCGACCTCCCCGCCCTCTACCGCTTCTGCCGCGAAGCCGCAGCCGCCTTCGGCGACTGCGTCGAAGACTGGGAGTTCTGGAACGAGCCGGACCTCGCCTTCGCACCGGAGCCGGTCTGGGACTACGCCACCGCCTTCAAGGTCGCCGCGCTCGCCTTCAAGGCCACGCAGCCCGGCATTCCCGTCCTCAACGGCGCGCTCTCCCTTCCCCCGCAGAATTCGCCCTACCACGACGCCTTTCTCGCGAACGGCACGGCCCCCTATTTCGACGTTTTCAACTACCACACCTACGCCCCGGCCGCGAAGCATCCCGAAATCTTCCGCCAGGTGCGCGAAAAGCTCGCGGTCGCCGGTGCGGCGGACAAGCCGGTCTGGGTGACGGAATTCGGCACGGAACTCGAAGGTCTGCCGGAGAACGACGGCGCGATGGAGGGCCGCAAGGCGCATTCACCCGCGCAGGAACTTGTCCACGCCGAGGCCTGCGTGAAGTCCTACCTCTCGCTCCAGCGAGAGGGCGTGGAGCGGGCCTTTTTCTTCGTTTTCGGCGCCTACGACGAGCGCGGCGGCCTCAAGGACTGGGGAGTCATCCGCCGCGACGGCACCGTGAAGCCGGTCTTCGCCGCGATGGCCGCGCTCAACCGCGAACTTGGCGATGCCCGCTTCGTCGGTGCCGTCGAAACGCCGCCCGGCATCCGCGCTTCCCTCTACGAGCGGGCGGACGGCTCGCAAACCGTCGCCTTCTGGAGCGAATCGCCCGTGGATGCCGTCCGCGACGGCGTAGTTTCCGCCGAGCCGCTTTTCGCGCGCAAGTGGGTGCTCCGAGGCGGCACCGCCGCCCCGGCAGAAGTTAAAGCTCCCTTTCGCCTCACGGACATGTGCGGCGGCGTCTCCACCGCGCCAGCCCCCGGCGCCGACGGCACTGTCGCGCTTGCAGCCACGCGCTACCCTGCCTACCTCTCCGGTCTGCGCGGGCTTCGCGCAGCGGCCGCGGCGGACGCTGATTTGCTAAACTCCGATGCATTGTTCGGGTGCGGCGCTGCGGCGGCGGATCGTGCGGCGGCCGGGAGCCATGCGGCGGCGTGGCATGGGAGTGTCGCAAATCAGAGTGCCGCCCCCGATCTCTCCATCGTGCTTCGCATCCAGCCTGACCGCGCGGACTTTGAGATTTCGGGTCGCAAGACCGTGGCCGTGCTGAAGGGCGACGCCGGTCGCGCCCACATCGAGGCGTGGAACTTCTCCGACACCGCGAAAACCGGCACCGTCGCCGCCGTCGGGGCGACTGTCTCCGGCCTTCCATCCGCGCCTTTCGCCATCGCGCCTTTATCCTGCGCCGCCTTCGACTGCACCGTCTCACAGGAACCGGGTTCCGCGTCGGCGCGCGCAAGCGTGCCGAATCCCGTCCTCGTCCTTTCCGGCGACTTCAACGGGAGGCCGACCACGCCGCTTGCGATGCCGCTACTGTTCGCAAAAAGCCTCGAACTCTCCTACACGCGCATCGCGCTCCCGTGGCGCGACCCCGCGCTATGGCGGCGCAACTCGTCCGGCGACGATGACGCCACCGCCTACGACGAGGCGGCCGGGGCGATCCGCTTCGACGCTTCATGGGCCGATTCCGCCGCTGACCGCTGGCTCTACCCGGAGCGCGGCCTCGGCCCGGGCGAAAGCCTTGACGGCGCGATCCTCGTCGAGTTTGAGATCCGCAGCGCGCAGGACAAGGTGGAGAACGACTTCAAGTCGCAGTATCTGATGCTGGTCTATGACGACGGACGCCCCGACGCCCACATCCCATTCGACGCCCCGACGGACGCTTGGGAGCGGCGGCGCGTCATCCTTCCGCCGGGACTGGACCTTCCCGCCGTCAAGGCGCTTCGCATCGGCGCCAACCCGCGCGGGATGCGCTGTGCGATTTGGATTCGGGACCTTGGGATTTTGAAATGAAAGATTG
>JAFSUV010000111.1 GCA_017450425.1 Kiritimatiellia bacterium | reverse complement strand
CCTTTCCGCGCCGAGAAGAAAGTCGGCCGCAACGACCCGTGCCCGTGCGGCAGCGGCAAAAAGTACAAACTTTGCCACGGGCGCTACGCCTAGCCACCGCATTCCGTTTTTTTGATAGAATCGCCGCGTTTCGCAAACATCACGCCATGGCCACTTCTTCGTACGGTATCGACCGAATCCTCCAGCTTTTGCCGCACCGCTACCCGTTCCTCCTCGTTGACAAGGTCCTCGAGGCGTCCGACGACGGCAGGCATCTCGTCGCGCAGAAATGCGTGTCGATGAACGAGCCGTTCTTCCAGGGGCACTTCCCCGGCAATCCCGTGATGCCCGGCGTGCTGCTCATCGAGACGATGGCGCAGGCGTGCGGCCTCATGTGCCTGTCGGCGGACGAAACCGTGCTGGCCAAGGATGCCGGACTGTGCGACACCATCCTCATGGGCGTCGAGCAGGCGAAATTCCGCCGCATGGTGGTGCCGGGCGACATCCTGCGCATTGAAACGTGGCTGACGAACCGCATCCGCAACATGGGCAAGGCGCGCTGCGCGATCACGGTTGACGGCAAGCCGGCGGCCGAGTGCGTCCTTTCGTTCCTTCTCACTCCGAGGAAAAAGGCATGACGAGCATCCATCCGACGGCCATAGTCGCCCCAGAGGCCAAAATCGGCGCCGGCGTATCGATCGGCCCCTACGCCGTGATCGGCCCGGAGGTCGAGCTCGGCGACGGCTGCGAGGTGCAGAGCCACGCGGTGATCGACGGCAGCACGTCCCTTGGCCCCGGTTGCCAGGTGTTCCCCTTCGCGCACATCGGCGGCAAGACGCAAGACCTCAAGTTCCGCGAGGGCAACCGCACTTTCGTGAAGGTCGGCGCCCGCAGCGTGCTGCGCGAGTACGTGACGGTCAACTGCGGCACCAAGGACGGCGAATCGACCATCCTCGGCGACGACTGCCTCATCATGGCCTACTGCCATCTGGCGCACGGGTGCGTGTTCGGCAACCACGTGATCGTCTCCAACTCCTCGCAATTCGCGGGCGAAGTGACGGTCGGCGACTGGGCCGTGATTTCGGGTCTCGTCGGCGTGCACCAGTTCGTCCGCATCGGGACGCACGCGATGATCGGCGGCGGGACGGTTTTGAAGCAGGACGCCGCGCCGTATTTCATCACCGACGGCAATCCGGCCTCCGCCCACGGCATCAACACCATCGGGCTCTCGCGCCGCGGTTTCCAGCGCGAAACCGTGGTGGCTCTGCGCGACTGCTACAAACTGCTCTGCCACGACGGGCTCAACGTCTCCGACGCCATCGTGGCCATCCGCGAATCGATTCCGGACATTCCGGAGGTGCGGACTCTCGTCGAGTTTTTCCAATCGACGCAGCGCGGCGTGATCCGTTAGCGATGGGGGGTCGAGCCGTGTTTCGAGCAGTCCGTCCCCTGCCCTTCCGCTTCCCGGCCCCGGTTTTCGCCGCCTGCCTCGCCATGGCCGCATGCTCGGGGCGCTGCCTTGCGGCGGACGACGGCGGGGACTTTCTCTCGTTTTCCTTCGACCGCGTCGACATCCGGGCGTTCGCCCAAATCGTCGGGGAATTCACGGGGCGGCGGATTGTCGTGGCCGACGACGTTTCGGGCGACGTTTCGATCGTGTCCCCGCGGGTGTCGAGGGCCGAGGCGTGGTCGCTCTTCGGCTCCGTCGTCGAATCGTCCGGCTTCGCCACGGTGCAGGACGAAGGCTTTTTCCGGCTGGTCCGCGTCGCGGAAAAGACCGCGCCGGGAATGGGCGCCATCGTGCCCGACGGCGGCGAAATCCCGGCGCACGGCCTTGTCACGGCGGTGTTCGCCGTGGACAACGTCCCGGCCGCCGAAATGCGCGACCTCCTCGAAGGGCTCGTCGGCCGCAAGGCCGCGATGTCGGTGCTCCCCGACACGAACCACCTCGTGGTGTCCGACACTGCGGACACGGTGCGCAGAGCGCGCGAGCTCGTCGAGCGGCTCGACCGCCCCGGCATGGCGCGGGCGACGGAGATAATCCCCCTTTCCCACGCCGACGCTTCGCAGCTCTCGCGCCAGATATCCGCCGCGTTCGCCGAGAGCCAGTCGCGCGCGCAGCAGCTGCTGCAGCGGATTCCGTCGTCGTCCGCCGCCGCCGGCGCGCCTCCGGCGATGCGGCCGCCCACGGTCGTGCCGGTCGAGCACTCCAACTCGATCATGGTTTCCGGCTCGCGCGCGCAGATACAGGCCGTGTCGGAACTCGTGGCGAAGATGGACGTGCCGGCGTCGCCCGGCCGCTCCGGCTTGCGGATGATCCAGCTCGACTACCTCAAGGCCGGCGACGTCGCGAAGAACATCACGACCCTGCTTGAAAAATTCGCGGCGGGAAACCCCGACACCTCGCTTTCGCGGCGCATAGCCGTGGAAGCGGTGGAAAAGGCGAACGCCCTCATCGTAAACGCCCAGCCTGCGGATTTCGACGAACTCGCCGCGCTCGTGCGCTCGCTCGATGTCGAGCCGAAGCAGGTGCACATTTCAGTGCTCATAGCCGAGGTGTCCGAAGGCGATGCAGACACGCTCGGCGTGCAGCTCACCGGCTTGCGCACTCCCGACAGGGTGGGCGGCATCGGCGTCGGCGCATCGACGCGCTTTTCGGACGAAGCCTCGACCGGCTCCGGCCTGCTCGGCTCGATCGCCTCTTCGCTCTACCCGGAGGGGCTGACGTTCGGCATCGCGCACGGATCGCACCTCGACGCCAACGGCAATGTTGTTTCCGACTACCCCGCCGTTTTCAGCGTCGATGCGATCAAGCAGAACTCCAAGGTCAAAATCCTCGCCAATCCCACTCTCGGCGCGCAAAACAACTCCGAGGCCGAGGTCTCGATCGTCAACAACATCCCGCTTACGGAATCGACGATCACCGGCGCCGGGGACGCCCGCGACGTGATCCAGAACATCACGCGGCAGGACGTGGGCGTCAAACTTTCGCTCACGCCGCACATCGTGCCGGGAGGCATGGTGCAAATCGAGCTCGCGCCTTCCATCGAGGCGGTGATCGACACCGGCGGCGACGCCGGCGGCTCCTACGCGCCGACCATTTCCAAGCGCTCGGTCAAAACCACGATGACGGTGCCGGACGGCGAGACGATCGTCATCGCCGGCCTTTCGCGGGCCGACAAAACCGAAGTGAAGCGCAAGATTCCGCTCCTCGGCGACATACCGCTCCTCGGATGGCTCTTCCGCTGGTCTTCGGAGCAGGAGGAGCGCACGAACATTCTGATTTTCGTGACCCCGCACGTCATGGAGGACGTCGCCGCCGCCGCAAAGGTGCGGGAGAGTCTGGAGGGCGCGTCCGGCATTTCCGCCGCCGGCGCCGCGGCGGAATTGAAGGCCGACGGCCTTCAGTAGGCTTTTTCCGCGCAGCAGCCGGGATCAGGAGGAAAACACCGTGAGGTTTCTTGTCGGCATGAGCGGCGGGGTCGATAGCACGGTCGCCGCGCTTTTGCTCCGCGAGGCCGGGCACGAGGTGCTGGGGGCCACGATGATGCTCTGGAACGGCCGCTACAAGGGCGGCGACCGCGACGCCTGTTTCGGCCCCGGAGAAAGGGAGGACGCCGCAGCGGCCGAAAAGTTCTGCCGCGAACACGGCATCGAGTACCACCGCTTCGATCGCGCGTCGCTCTACGAGCAGCGCGTTCTGTCGCGTTGGCGCGCCGAGTTTCTCGCCGGGCGCACGCCAAACCCCTGCGTACTTTGCAACCCGCTCATGAAGTTCACGATTCCGGACGCCGCGCGCGCGGCCGGAGTCGTGTTCGACGCCTTTGCGACGGGACACTACGCGCGGCTCGACGCCGCCGGGCCGGGTGGCCGCATGCGGCTGCTGAGGGCGCTCGAAGGCGCGCGCGACCAGAGCTATTTCCTTTACCGGCTCTCGCAGGAGCAGCTTCGCGGCGCGCACTTTCCGCTCGGCACGATGCGCAAGGCGCAGGTGCGGGCGTTCGCCCGCGAACGCGGCCTTGTCGATGTCGCCGCCAAACCCGATTCGCAGGATTTCTACAGCGGCGACCGCAACGAACTCGTCGGCGAAGAAGACCGGCCGGGGGACATTGTGGACGAATCTGGCCGTGTCGTCGGCCGCCACACCGGATTCTGGAAGGTCACGGTGGGGCAGCGCAAGGGGGTCGGACTCTCCGGAACCGGCGATCCGCTTTACGTGCTCTCCGTCGATCCCTGCCGCAACCGCATCGTGGTGGGCCGCCGCGCCGCCGCAGTGGCGCGCAGTCTCGTCGCCGATTCGGTCAATTGGGTTTCAAGCCCCGGACTGGAGCCGGGCGAGCAATTCGAATGCTCGATCAAGGTTCGCTCCAACGGCGATCCGGTGCCGGGCGCGATTGCCACGGTGTTGCCGGGCGGCGCTTTCCGGGCGGACTTTCCGTGCGGCATCTGCGGCGTCGCGCCTGGGCAGTCCGCCGTGCTTTACGACGGCGACGCCGTCCTTTGCGGCGGCTTCATCCTTTCTTCGTCGCCGGAAGTCGGCAAAGCGCCGGAGGCTCGGCCGTGAAACCGTTTTTCGAGCGTTGCTTCCCGCGCGCCGCCGCCGAAGGCCGCGCCGCCGTGCTGGGCATACTCAACGCCACGCCGGATTCCTTTTCCGACGGCGGCGCGATCTGTTCGCCGGAAAATGCGGTCGCCCATGCCAGGCAACTCATTCGCGACGGCGCGGACGCCATCGACATCGGCGCCGAATCGACGCGCCCCGGATTTTCCCCCGTCGGAGCCGACGAGCAGAAGCGCCGCCTTTTGCCGGTCTTGCGCGCCGTACGGGCCGCGATTCCCGGCGCCGTCGTTTCCGTCGATACGCGCAGCCCGGAAGTGGCCGCCGCCGCACTCGAAGAAGGCGCGGACATCATCAACGACCAGGGCGGACTTGCGCTCGACGCGATGCTTGCAACCGCAGTGGCGCGCCGCGCTCCGGTCGTCGCGATGCACGGCTTTGAAGCGCACTCGCGCGGCCTCGCCGGGCCGCAGGGCGTCGAAACGCCCGGCGCCTGGGTCGCCCGGGGGCTCGCCGAAATCGCGCACCGGGCGGAATCGCACGGCATCGCCGCCGGGTCGCTTTGTCTCGATCCCGGCTTCGGTTTCGGTCTCAAAGGCGCGCAAAACGCCGCGCTGCTCGATGCGTTGCCCATGGTCGCCGCCGCAGTTTCGCCGTTGCCGCTGCTCGTCGGTCCGTCGCGCAAGCACTTTCTGCCCGGAATGTATCCCGGCGAAGCCGGGCCCGACGACGCCACCGCGCGCTTTTGCGCAGACGCCGTGCGCCTCGGCGCGCGAATCGTGCGCGTCCATGCGCCAAAACCCGTCGTCGCCGCCATGCGCGGGGCGCTCCCGCCGCCCGCAAGGCTCGGCAGCACGACTTCGACGAACGACGATGCGATGCGCCTTGCGCGCGAAGGCGCGCCGGACGGCACGTGCGTTGTCGCCGAGACTCAGACCGCAGGGCGCGGCCGGGCAGGCCACTCGTGGGCTTCGCCGCCCGGCGTTTCACTGTATTTCTCGATCGTTTTGCGCCCGGCGCTCGAGCCGGACTCGCTCGCGCTTGCCACGATCGCCACCGGCGTCGCGGTGGCGTCGGCCATCCGCGAAACGACCGGCCTCGACGCCCGCATCAAGTGGCCCAACGACGTTCTCGTGTCAGGCCGCAAATGCGCCGGGCTGCTCTGCGAAGCGGATGTCGCCGCCGCAGACGGCCCGGTCATCGTGGCCGGGATCGGCATCAACGTGAACGGGACGGCTTCGTCGCTCCCGCACCGCCCGATTTTCCCCGCCACGACACTCGCCTCCGAGGCGGGGCGCCCGTTCGACCGGGACTGCATCCTCTCTTCGTGCCGCCTCGCCGTGGCCCGTTGGACACGGATTCTCGAAGCGCCCGGCGGGCGCGACGCCGTGCTGCGAAGCCTTGAATCGCTCGATGACATTCGCGGGCGCGCGGTCCGCGTCGCCCTGCCGAGCGGCCAGGCGTTGAGCGGCGTCGCCGCCGGCATCGACGAGGGGGGCCGCCTCCTCGTGTCAACCGCAGCCGGCGCGGACCCGGTCCCCGTCGTCGCCGGGTCGGTCTCGCTCCAGGGCGCGCAGCTGCACGAAAACGACGGCGGCCAGCATTAGACCGCAGCCTGCCATCTGGCGCGGCGTCATCGCCTGATGGAGAAAAACCCACCCGAAAAGCGCCGCGAATACCGCTTCAAGGCTCATCGCGAGCGACGCCACCGCCGGAGCCGTCACGGTCTGGGCCACGGTCTGCAGCGTGTATGCGACGCCCGACGAAAAGACGCCGGCGAACGCAATCGCCGGGAACGCCGCCGCGATCGCCTCGCCGCTCAGACGCGCCGATTCCGACTGGAGCGCCAGAAACGGAAGCCCCTCCAAAGCGCAGACGGCGAACTCGCCGCAGCTCAGCGCCACGGGGTCCATGCCCGGCGCGAACTTGTCGATGCAGAGGATCTGCACGGCGAACAGAAACGCGCACGCAAGTTCCAGCGCTTCGCCGCGCCCGACGCGGAGCGATGCGTCCGGCCCGAAGGAAATCAGGAACAGCCCCGCGATGGCGAGCGCGACTCCCGTCCAAATCCCGCGCGGAGGTTTGCGCCCGGCCGCAATCCCGGCGACGGGCACGAACAGCACGTACATGGCCGTCAGGAATCCGCCCATTCCGGCCGATGTCCACTGCAGCCCGACCTGCTGCGCCATCGAGGCGGCGAACAGCGCGGTGCCGCACGCGAAACTGCCGAGCGCGAAGGTGCGCCGCGACGGCACGCGCGCCCTTCGCGCCAGCACGACCGGCAGAAGCACCGCCACGGCAAGCGCGTTGCGGACTACGCCGAACGCCCACGGCCCGACATGATCCATGCCGAGTTGCTGCGCCAGAAATCCGGCGCCCCAGATCGCCGCCACGAATACGAGCGTGGCCGGGCCGGCCATCGCGGCGGCGCGCCTTTTGCCTCCCATGCCGCAATCAGCCGCGAATCACGGCGAGCAGTTCGTCCCGCTTTTCTTCCATTTCGTCCGCGGTCTTGGCCTCGACGTTGAGCCGGATGAGCGGCTCCGTGTTGGAGCAGCGGACGTTGAACCACCACGTGTCGAACTCCACCGACAGGCCGTCGAGCTCGAACGCCCTGCCCTTTTCGCCGTAGCGCCCGCGCAGAGCCGCGAGGACGCTCGCGGCCTTCTCCCGGCTCTCAAGCTTGGTGTTGATTTCGCCGGACGCGAAGTAGCGGCGGATCGGGGCGATGAGACTTGAGAGCGGCTTGCCGGACTGCGACACGATGTTTGCGATGCAAAGCACCGCCAGCGCGGACGATTCCGCCGTGGAATTGGCCTTGAAGTAGTAGTGCCCCGAAAGTTCGCCGGCGAAAATGGCGTCGTTTTCGCGCATCTGCTGCTTGATGAAGGCGTGCCCGACACGGCTCATCATCGGCTTGCCGCCGCTCTCCTCGATCGTCTCCTTCACGCTCCAGCTCGAGCGCAGGTCGTAGAACACGGTCGCGCCGGGATTCGTGCGCAGCATGTCCTTCGCGATCAGCGCGGTGATGATGTCCATCGGGATAATGTCGCCCTTTTCATCGACGAAGCCCGCGCGGTCGGCATCGCCGTCGAACGCCACGCCGAAATCGTATCCGCCCTTGCGCACTTCGGCTTGGAGCGCGGCGAGCGTCTCGGTCTTGAGCGGGTTCGCCTCGTGGTTCGGGAAGTCCCCGTCGGGTTCCGCAAAGAGACTCTTCACTTCGATCGGAAGCCCGTCGAAAGTGTGCGCCTCCCACGTCCCCATCCCGTTCGCGAAATCGCAGACGATGCGCAGAGGCCGCGCCAAAGCCGCAAAACTGCGGATCTTGGCGCAGTAGTCGCCGGTGCAGTCGGCCTTGACTATCTTCCCCGGCGCCGCCGCTTCCGGCGCAAAGGCGCCGTCAGCCACGATTTTTTCGATGTCGGCGATACCGGTCGCGCCCGAGATCGGCACGGCGTCCGCACGGCACAGCTTGAAACCGTTGTACTGCTTCGGATTGTGCGAAGCGGTGATCATCACGCTCGCGTCGCACTTCAGGGCCGCGTTGGCGTAGTAGGAAATCGGGGTCGAGCACAGGCCGAGATCGACGACATCCGCCCCAAGGAGATTCGCGCCTCTCGCAAACTCCGCGAACAGAGGCTCCGAAGACGGACGGCAGTCGCGCCCGACTGCGATCTTCCTGCAACCGAGGAGCGTCACGAACGCCCTGCCCAAGTCGAATGCTGTTTTTTCCGTGATTTCCGTTCCGTAAACGCCCCGGATGTCGTATGCCTTGAAAATTCCGGCCATGGTCTCGCCACTTTCAACATTTTTTCCCTGTTGCCGGGACGGCCCGGCACCACCTCGCCGCACAATCGGCGCAGCGGCGCGGAATCATACCGCGATTGCCGCCGCTTGGCAATCTCCGCCCCCGATCAGACTTATCCCGATTTTTTTTCAGACAGCCTTTTCCGCTCCCAAATCCCCCGCCGGATGACGGCGCGCCGGACGCAAGAGCATCT
>JAFSUV010000110.1 GCA_017450425.1 Kiritimatiellia bacterium | reverse complement strand
GGCCTCGCAGCGTGGATATGGCTCGTGCGCCCGCTCGCGGCGGACGCTGCGGCCGCATCGCGCGCATGTGCCGGGGGCGGGCTTGCGGTCGCGACCGCCGCTGCGGCGGCTTTGCTCCGTGCGGTCGGCCTCTTCAGGCAAAGAAGGCTGCGTACGGCGCTTGCTTCGCCGAAAAGGCTCGATGCCCTCTTCGCCGAAATGCACGCGCACCGCGCTGCGGTGTCCGGCATAAAGGACATCGCGCCCTGGTGGGAAAGGGTGCGGTCGGATGTGGCCGGGATCGTCGCGGCGGCGGTGCCGGTGCCGCTTTTTTCGTGGGGGGACTTCGCGAGGATCGACCGCATCCTTGCCGAGGAAATCCCGGCTCTGGCGGCCGCCCCGCGCCCCGCAAAAGCCTGAAGGCGACGATGCTGCTCGCTCTGGAAAGATCCGGCGCAGTCGCGTCCGCCGCCGTTTTCGACAGGGCGCAAGGCCGCCTCGTCGCCACCGCCGCCGCACCGGCGGGCGGGCGCGGCGACGCCTGGCCTCTCGTGCGCGAAGCGCTGGGCAACGCCGCCATCGATGCGACGAAGCTGACCGCCCTGGCGGTCGGCACCGGGCCGGGCTCTTTTTCCGGCATACGGGCCGCGCTTGCCGTCGCGACCGGGCTTGCGCTCCCGGACGAGCTTCCGGTCTTCGGCGTGCTTTCCGCTGCGGCGGCAGTGCGCAAATGGAGGGCGGAAAACCCTTCAGGGAGCCGCGCCATCGTGCTTGGCGACGCCCGGCGCGGCCACGTGTGGCGCTTCGACGAGCCGGACGGCGACGGTGCCTGGCGGGCGCTCTCGCACACCGCCGCGGACATTTCGCTCCTTTCTTCGCCCGAAGCCGACCCCGGCGACGAGACCGCGCCGCTTTGCGAAGCTCTGGCGGCGGACGGCGCCGGGCGGTCGATCCTGCTCGCCGATCCGCGCCGCCTCGCGTGGGTGGCGGCGAAGTTTGGCGGCGAACCTGCGGCGGCCGATGCCGAAACCGTCGGCCGGATGGCCCTTGCCGGCCTGTGCGGCCCCGCGCTGCCGGTGTATTTGCACGAAGCGGTGGCGGAAAGGCGAAAATCGTGAAAAGAAAACTCCTGGACGCCCTTCGCGGCCCGGCCGGGTCTTCGGCCGGGGCCTGGCTTGCGCTGGCGCTGCTCGCCGCAGTGTGCGCGGCGACGAGCGCCCCGTTCAGAAACCCGCAAAACCTCCTCAACATCGCCCGGCAGGTCTCCTACAGCGGCATTATCGCCCTCGGCATGACCTTCGTGATCGTCTCCGGCGGAATCGACCTCTCGGTGGGGTCGCTTTTCGCGCTTTGCGGCGTGTCGGCGCTTTCCGCGGAAGCGGCGGTGCACGCCTCGCTTCCAACTGGCGCTTCGTTTGCCGTGGCCTGCCTCGCGGCGCTCGCCACGGGTGCGCTCGGCGGCGCGCTCAACGGCGCGGTGGTGTGCCTCGGCTCGGTGCCGCCCTTCATCGCCACGCTCGGCTCGTACTCGATCTTCCGGTCGCTCGCGCTCTGGTGGGCGGACTCCGGCACCGTCCCGGCCGGAAACGCCCTCTTCGGCCGCATCGGCGGCTCGGCCGCCCTGGGCGTACCGACCCCTGTCTGGGTGTTTGTGCTGCTCGCCGCCGCGCTCGACGTGGCGCTCGCAAAAACCCCGTGGGGTCGGCACGTCGCGGCAAGCGGGGCGAGCGAGCGCGTGGCCGAATTCGCCGGAATCCGCGTGAAGAGAGTGCGGTTCGGCGCGTATGTGCTTACCGGCGCGCTTTGCGCGGCGGCGGCGGTGCTCTTCGCCGGAAGGCTCGAATCCATTTCGTCTTCGAGCGCCGGCCTGCTCTACGAGCTCGACGCCATCGCGGCGGTCGTGATCGGCGGCGCGGCGATGTCCGGCGGCAGCGGCACGCTGCGCGGCACGCTCGCCGGCGCGCTCATCCTCGGCATGGTGTCGAACGCGCTCGACCTCTGGGGCGTAAACGTGTCGCTCCAGGGGTGCGTCAAGGGCGCGGTCGTGATCGTCTCGGTGCTCGTGCAGCGCAAGCGCGGCGCCTGAAGAAGCGCTACGCGAGGCCGAGAATCCCGCGCAGCGTGCCTTTCGCGTAGGCGAGCGCTATGTCCGGGCGGCGGTGCCGAAGCGCCGTGAAACCGTAGTAGAGCGCCGAGAGCGGCGCAAACGCAAACGCCACGCAAAGCGCCTGCACCGCGCCGAAATGGCGCCTCGCGAAGCGCATGCGGTTCCTGGCGAAGTAATAGGAGCGGGCGGTCTTTTCTATGCCAAGCCGGCGCAGGACGGGGGCGCACCCCGGCTCCAGAAAGCCGAAGTGGATCGTCACGGCCCTGGTCGTGATATAGCACTCGCCGCCCGCCTCCATCAGGCGCCACCCGAAGTCCGACTCCTCGAAGGTTTGCACGAGCGTCTCGTCGAAGCCGCCGGCTTCGCGGAACGCCGCGGCCTTCACCATGAAGGCGTTTGGGCTGTAGGTCGTCGGATAGTCGCAGCGGTCTGCCGGAATGCGCCCTTCCGGAAGGTTGGGGAAAAGGTCGCGCGGCTGGGAAGTGTAGCGGTTGAAGTCGCTGCCGAGAGTCCACACAAGCCCTTCGCCGCCGGTGCGCCGGTGGATGGCGACGGGGGCGACGAGGACGGCGCGGGGGTGGCGGTCGAAACACGCCGCAAGCTCGCGGATCATCGAGGGGGCGACTTCGTTGTCGTCGTCGAGGAAAAGCAGCGCGTCGCCCGTCGCGACCGCCGCGCCGGAGTTGCGGGAAACGGCCTGGAAGGAGTTGCGGGCGTTGCGGAGAAGCTTCACCCGCGCGTCGGCGCCGAACGCGGCCGACAGGCGCGGCGAAGTGTCGTCGGGCGAGCAATCGTCCACCACGATCACCTCGAGCGCTTCCCCCTTCCAGTCGCTTGCAAGGACGCTCCGCACGCACCGCTCCACCATTGCGGCGCGGTTGTATGTCGGGATGACGACCGAGACTTTCATGGCGGTATTTTACACTCTGGGGGTGATTGGAGCGCCTTCACAGCCTGAAGAGAAACGGCGCGGTTTTTTCCAGCACGCCGCCAATCGCGGACAGAACGCCGCCGAGACGCGGCGCCTTCGCCCCAAGCCATGTCAAACCGCGCGGCAGGATCGCGCCCTCGATCCGCTCTCGCAAACGATCTGACGCATCATCGCACACGACAGGCGGCGGAGGCGAAGACTGCGCCGGATACGCGCCGCACCGGGTCCACTCGCGCGCCCAATAGACATAGCCTCCCGTATGGGTGGCGCGGCGGTCTGCAAGGCCTTCGTTGGCGACAAGCCTCTCCTTCGGCACGACGCTCAAGTAGCCCTTGCGCATGAACAGCAGCGCAAACTGCACGTCCCATGTCGAGAGGCCGTTGCGCACTTCGCGCGCGACAGCCTCGTAGAACCTCTTGTAGTAGGGGGTCGCATTGGAGCTTTCGACAAGTGCGGCGACTGTGTCGGCGTCGTTTGCGGCGGCAATGTCGTAATCCTTCCAGACTCGCCGCCACGACGCCCACCCCCAGACATCCATGTGGCGCGAGAAATGGTATGGATAAGCCCCGTCTCTCTGAAGATTGAAAAAGTTGAAACCGCACACCGCCCCTATGCGGGTGTCGTCGCGATAGCGCTCGAGCGCCTCGGCTGCGAACCGGAAGAAATCTGCGGTCGGGCGGCAATCGTCTTCGAGGACGACCCCCTCTTCGACATTGTCGAAAAACCATGTTATCGCACCGCTCACGCCAAGTTTGCAGCCGAGGTTCCGCTCGCGGAAGAGGGTCTTGACCTCGCTTGTCCAGTCTATGGTGCCGGCAAGGCGGCGAACCTCGGCGACGCGCTCCGCCTCGCCGGGGCGGTCGGGGCGCGGGCCATCGACGGCGAAAAACACCTTCTCCGGCCTGACTGTGCGCAGCGCCTCGATCTGCCGCGCCGTAAAATCCGGCCGGTTGAAATTGAGAAGCAGCACTGGCGGCGCACCGCGCTCTACACGACAGCTCATTTTGCCTCTTTCTCCGGGAAAGCGGGGTTTTTCGCGCGTAAGGGCGAAAAGTGCGGCCCGTCCGCGCGCCAATGCAGCGCAAGGCCTTCGCCTGCGGTGGCGATCTTCACGATCTCATCGTTGAGGTCGAGGCAGGCGGCGCGGCCAAAGACGGTTTCGTCGTTGCCCTTGGCCATCTCAAGGCAGCGCCCCTCGGCCAGAGGCGCGACATAGCGGCTTTCGGGTCTAAAGCGGGCATTGGGTATGCAGGAAGGGCGCATGCGGACAAAGCGCGCGTCGCGTCGCCGCGAGAGCATGTCGAGTACCGCCCTTTCGCCTTGCGAGATGAAACCACTGACGATCACATAGCCCTTATCGACGGCGCGCTCCATTTTCCCGACCACGGCGGATATCGCCTCGGCGCCGAGCACCTTCATGGAAACCCGCAGCGCCACCATGGGCCGCGCCGGATCCAGCAGCGCGAGGTTGCCCACGCCCTTCCAATACTCCCCGAGTGCAAGGCGCGGCGACACGAGCGGCTCCTGGACATGCAACGCGCCCGCCCCGTGCATGAGCGCCCACTTGAGCGGATTGTATGCGATGTAGCGCTCCGTAGCCTCGATAAACTCCCGCGAAAGGCACAGATGGTCGTGGTAGCCGAGGCGCCATACGCGCTTGTGCGCGGTGGCACACCGCGCACCTCCACTCTTGTGCGCGGTGACACACCGCGCACCTCCACTCCCTTTGTGCGCGGTGACACACCGCGCACCTCCACTCCCCGACCCGG
>JAFSUV010000109.1 GCA_017450425.1 Kiritimatiellia bacterium | reverse complement strand
GCCGCCGCCTGCATGGCCAGGGCGAGGAAGCCCGGCAGGAACGAGGCGGGCGACAGCGCGGCGTAGAGTTTCGGCGAGAACACCGCGAGGAGCGCGACGGACGAGCCGAAGAACAGCGCCACCGCCGCGAGCGTGGCGGCCCACGCCCCGAAAAACTTGCCCGCCGCCAGCTCCCTCTCGCGCACGGGCGCGGACAGCAGAAGGTCGATGGCGCCGCTCGCGCGCTCGGCGCTCCACGAATACATGCCGGCGAACGCGGCCATCAGCGGCAGGAACGGCGCGGCGGACAGCGCCCACACGGCGGCGAGCGAACTGCGCGTCGATTCCGCGCTTTCGAGATTGAAAGCGAACAGCGCCCCGGATCCGGCGAGATACGCGGCGTACGCGAACGCCGAGCAGTATAGCGAGCGGAAATGCGCGAGGGCGCGCCTGAAGACGGCTCCGCCGGCGCTCACGACGCCGCTCCTTCCTTCAACGCGGCGGCGACGCGGGCGGCCGCCGCCGCCGGATCCATCCCCGCCGTCTGCACCGAAGCCGATATGCGCCCGCCGGAAAGCACCAGAAACCGCGTGGCCCACGCCGCCATGTCCTGGTGCTCGTGGCCGGTCGCGATCACGCAGGCGAACGCCGCGATGGACGCGATCGCCTCGCCGGCGGCGAATCTCATTCCGGCGTCGAGCCCGGCGAGAGGGTCGTCAAGAAGGACGACGCGCGGGCGCAGCAATATCGCGTCGGCGAGGGCGACGCGCTTTTTCTGCCCCGCGGAAAGGCGGGCGATGGAGCGCGCCATCAAAGGCGCGATGCCGCAGGCGGCGGCGGCGTCGCCGATGCGCCGGCGGATGCGCTTCTCCGGCTCGCCCTTCAGCCGCGCGCGGTAGTGGAGATACGCCTTCACGGTCATGTCGCCGCACAGCGCCGGAGTCTCCTGCATGTAGCCGAGCATCCTGCGGTAGCGCACCGGCAGCGCGAGCGCGTCGCGGCCGTCGAGCCGCAGACTTCCCGCGTCCGGCGCGAGGACTGTCGCGAGGATGCGCAGGAGCGTCGTCTTGCCGCAGCCGTTGGCGCCGGTTATGCAGACCGCCTCGCCGGGGGAGGCCGCGAACGACACGTCCTGCAGCAGCGGTTCGCGCATTCCGCGCCAGGTGAAGGCTATGTTGCGGACTTCAAGCATAGAGTCTGGCCGTCGCGCGAATCCTTGACGGTCCAACCGGCGGCGGCGATCTCGTCGCGCAGAGCGTCGGAACGCGCCCAGTCTTTCGCCTTGCGCGCGGCGGCGCGCTCCTCCGCCAGTTTGAGCACCTCCGGCGGGGGTTCGGCGGCGGCGGCCTTGCCGTGGAATATGAAACCGAGCACCTCGTCCATGCGCTCGAACGCGCCGAGGGTCCCCTGCGCGCCGTTCGCGTTCGCTTCGCGCACCAGCCCGAAAAGTTCGGCGAGCGCCTTGGGGATGTTGAGGTCGTCGTTCACCGCGGCGGCGAAGGCCTCGACCCTCGCCTGCGCCCACGCGGGGACTTCGCCCCCCGTAGCCTTTGCGACGCACGCGTCGATGCGTTCGAGCGAACGCCGGGCGTCCTCGAGCGCGCTGAACGCGAAGTTCAGCCCCTGGCGGTAGTGCGCGGCGACGAGCACGTAGCGGATTTCGCGTCCGCTCCACCCCTTCGCCTGCAAATCGCGCAGAGTGAAGAAGTTGCCCGCCGACTTGGACATCTTCTCGCCGTTCACCTTCAAGTGCGCGCAGTGCATCCACGTCGCGACGAACGGCTTGCCGGTGGCGGCCTCGGCCTGCGCGATTTCGTTCTCGTGGTGCGGGAAGAGGTTGTCGATGCCGCCGGTGTGGAGGTCGAACGACTCGCCGAGATACTTCATCGACATG
>JAFSUV010000108.1 GCA_017450425.1 Kiritimatiellia bacterium | reverse complement strand
GGCGGCCGAGGCGCTTGGCATCAGCCGCCGCACCATACAGCGCAAACTTGCGGCGTGGGGCGTCGCGGCGCGTTAGCGCGCGACCGCTTCGCCGCGATGGTCGAAGTCCTTTACGCCGTCGGGCATCGTTTTCGCCGCGAAGCCGCGCACGAAATTGACGCCGTAGGCGAAATGCGTGGCGATGGTGCCGGCCGCAGTCCACAGCCACACCTTCGGCCGCAGCGAAAACGAAAATGCGGCGACGAGCGCGAGGTAGAGCGCGAGCGGTGCCGCTCCGGCGCGGAAAAGCCGTGCGTCCAGCGGCGCGCACGCAAGGGTGGCGACGCTCCAGGCGACCAGCATCGACGGCACGAAATACGCGACTCTGCGCGAATTTTCCGGGAAGCGCCGGGCGAAATACCCGCGATGCCGCGCGTAGCGGGCGACCTGCCTCAGGTGCGGCCCGAAAAGCGGGCGGCGGTGGTGCGCCGCCACGATGCGCGGGTCGTAAACGAGGCGCAGTTTCCTGCCGTAAACGATGTCGCGGCAGAGGAACGTGTCTTCGCCGGGCCAGTGCGACGAACTGAAGAGGCCGACGTCGAAAAGCACGGAGCGGCGGACAAGAAGGTTGCAGCTCGGGATGTCGTCCTCGTCCCGCACTGCGGTGGGCACGTAGCGCCGCCGTGCGCCGCCCGAAACGACCGCGCTCGCATAGACGCGCCCCGACATTTGCGCGGCGAACGGGTCTTCCGGCGGCGTCACCGCCGGGCCGCCAACGGCGCCGACTTGGGGATCGGTGAACCACGGCACGGCGCACGCGAGCCAGTCGCCCTGCGGGCGGGCGTCGTCGTCGAGAAAAGCGATGATGTCGCCGCCCGCTTCGCGCACGCCGGTGTTGCGCTTTTCGGACGGCAGCACTTTGCCGGTCGCGATTTCGCGAACCCACGGCGGCCAGACGCGCCCGGACTTTTCGTCGGGTAGCACAATGGCGTCGAGCCTGATCTGCGGATTCGCCGCCCGTTGCTCTCCCAGGGCGGCGATGCACTGCTCCAGCATCGCGCTTGCGGCGGGACAGGCGATGACGGCCGTGACGGACGGCGGATTTTCGGGCATCTTTTTCGACTCCGCCGCCTTGTAGTACCCCAGCAGCCGTGCGCGCCAGAATATCGCGGCGGTATCGACAAGCACGTCCCGCACGTTGCGCAGCGTGAGGGCGCCGGCCTTGCCGCGGTAGTCCAGCTTGATCGGCGCCTCCGCGACGCGATACCCGGCGTCGCGCGCGATGGCCAGCACCTCCAGGTCAAACGCGTAGCGCTTCGTCACCATGCGCGAAAACGCGAAGTCGAGCGCGTCGCGCGAAAAAAGCTTCATCCCGGTCTGGGTGTCCCGCACCGGAAGGCCGAGCAGGCAGCGCACGATCGAATAATAGACCCTCGAGGCGAGCCGCCGCCGCCACGGATAGTCGATCTGCGACTCCGGGTGCATCTTCGAGCCGATTACGATGTCCGCGCCCCGGTCGCGCATCGTTTCAAAAAAGCGCCAAGTCATCGCCGGGTCGAGATCCAGGTCGCCGTCGAGCAGCAGCACGTGGGATCCGCGGCTTGCGCCAAACCCCGCCACGAGCGCCGCGCCCTTGCCGCCGTTTTCGGCGAGGATGACCGGGTGGACGCAGCCGTGCGCCCGTGCGGCCTGGAGGATCGACTCCGCGGTGCCGTCGCCCGAGCCGTCGTCAACGGCGACAATTTCAAACGGCACGCCTCGGCTTTCCATGAGGCGCGCCACGGTGGCGATGTTTTCCCCCGCCGCGGCGCCGAGGCGGTAGAACGGCATCACCACGGAGAGCATGGTGAACGCCGGAGGCGCCGGGAAGGTGCTGTCGCTAGCGCTGTGCATCATCTGCGCCCGTCCCGGCGGAATCGGCCGCGAAAGAGATGTTCCACACGTCGCTGCCGGCGCACGCGTCAAGTACGCGCATGACATCGCCATGCCGCGTTTCGCGGTCTGCGCGGATCGTGACGGGCTGGCCGGGGAACGACACTGCGAGAATCCGCAGTTTTTCCCCGAGCTGCTCCGGCGTCATCTCCCGCTGGTTGACCGAAATCGTGCCGTCCTTTGCGATGTTTACGACGATTTCCCCCGGGAGCCTCGCCTCCGGCGCGGTCGCGGCCTCGGCGGTCGGCAGCTGTATGTCGATCTGGCTCTCCCATTGCGAAAAGACGGAAGCCGTCACGAAAAAGCACAGCAGCAGAAACACCACGTCGAGCATCGGCGTGATCTGGAAGCCGGGAAGCTCGGCCTTTGACACCGCGAATTTCATCGCGCCGCTCCGTCGGCCGCAGCCTTGCCGCCTTTGGCGGCCACGAGTTCCATCACCAAATCGGACGCGAGCGCCTCGAGCATCGCGGTCTGCCGGGCTGCGCCGCGGCGGAAAAACGCGTAGAGCGCCATGCACGGGATCGCGACGAGGAGGCCGGCCACGGTCGTGACGAGCGCGAGCGACACGCCCTGGGCGAGCACCACCGGTTTTGCCGCCACGGAAAACTCGCCGCCGACGGCGCGAAACGCCTCGAACATGCCCAGCACCGTACCGAGAAGACCCACCATCGGCGCGATGGACGAAATATCGAGCAGCCACTGGGCGCGGCTCTGCAACCTACCGGCCTGGCGCGCGCCCTCGCCCTCGACGACGGCGGAAATCGAAGCGGCGTCGGCCGCGCCCCCGAACCCGCGCGCGGCGTCGATCGCGGCCATGGCGATGGCGGAAAACGGCGAAGGCCTGTAGTCGCAGGCCTTGCGCGCTTCGTCAAGCGCGCCCCGGCGTATGTCGTCCATCACGTCGTTTATCACGGCGCGCGGCGCCACCGCGCCGCGCCGCAGCGTGACGGCAAGGTAGCAGACGTCCGCAAGCGCGAAG
>JAFSUV010000107.1 GCA_017450425.1 Kiritimatiellia bacterium | reverse complement strand
GTCCCCGCGGAAGAGGCCACCCCGCCCGCGCCGGCCGGCGGCGAAGCCGCGCCGCCAGCGCCGCCGCAGGAGGACGAAGAAACGCGCTCCGTCAAAAAGCAGCTGCACGAAGCGCTGGTGGAGAGGCTCGACATAAAGCGCCTCGCGGCGTCGCGGATCGGCCCGGACGAGCTCAAGAAGCGCGCTGGCGACACCCTCGCCGCCATCGTGGAAGAAGTCCGCGACCGGCTGCCGCCGGGCATCGACGAAGACGCCATCCAGCGCGAAATCCTCGCGGAAGCGCTGGGCCTCGGCCCGCTTGAAGCGCTGCTGGCCGACGACACCGTGTCGGAAATCATGGTGAACGGCCCGCGCGACGTTTACGTGGAGCGCGGCGGAAAGCTCGAAAAAACCGAGCGGACGTTTTCGGACGAAGCGACGCTCCTCGCGGCCATCGAGCGCATCGTGTCCCCGCTCGGAAGGCGCATCGACGAATCGCAGCCGTATGTTGACGCCCGCCTGCCGGACGGCTCGCGCGTAAACGTGGTCATCCATCCCCTCTCGCTCGTCGGCCCGTGCGTCACGATCAGGAAATTCGCGCGCAAACGCCTTTTCGCCGCAGATCTGGTGGCGAAGGGGACGCTCACGCCTCAAATGGCGGAGTTTCTCGAAACCTGCGTGCTGGCAAGGAAAAACATCATCGTTTCCGGCGGCACAGGGTCGGGCAAAACGACGCTCCTCAACGTGCTTTCGACCTACATCCCGGCCACCGAGCGCATCCTGACGATCGAAGACGCGGCCGAACTGCGGCTCTCGCAGCCGCATCTCGTGCGCCTCGAGGCGCGCCCGCCGAATCTGGAGGGCCGCGGCGCCGTGACGATCCGCGACCTCGTGCGCAACGCGCTGCGAATGCGGCCGGACCGCATAATCGTGGGCGAATGCCGCGGCGGCGAAGCGCTGGACATGCTACAGGCGATGAACACGGGGCACGACGGCTCGCTCACCACGGTGCACGCCAATTCGCCGCGCGACGTGATTTCGAGGCTCGAAACGATGGTTCTCATGTCGGGCCTCGAATTGCCGTCGCGCGCGATCCGCGAACAAATCGCCTCGGCGGTGGACATCGTGGTGCACGAGGCGCGGATGCCGGACGGCACGCGCAAGATAACCTGCATTTCCGAACTCACCGGCCTCGAAGGCACCCAAATCACGATGCAGGATCTGTTCGAGTTCCGCCAGACCGGCGTCGGCGCAAACGGCAACGTCATCGGCGTCTTCGAGCCGACCGGCGCGATCCCGACCTTCTACTCCGATCTCGAAGCGCGCGGAATCCCGCTGGACATTTCGGTTTTCTCGAAGCCGGCACCCAAAAACTGAATCCGAGGCGCAAAGGCGCAAGCCGCGGCGCGCGCCGCACGGGGCGCACGCGCGGCGCGCGCGCCTACGACACGTCGAAGCGCAAGCGCGCTTCGCGCAGCAGCCATTCGTAGGCGCCGTCCGGCGCCGCCCACGCCGCAAGCGGGTGGATGGCGATGCCGCCGCGCGGACGGAACAGACCCGCGACCTCGATGTACTTCGGCTGGAGCAGCGAGCGCAGATCCTCCATGACGACATTGCAGACGTCCTCGTGGAAATCCCCGTGGTTGCGGAAGGAAAAGAGGTACAGCTTGAGCGACTTGCTCTCGACGAGCCACCTGCCCGGCACGTAGCGGATGCGCAGCTCGCCGAAATCCGGCTGGCCGGTTATCGGGCAAAGGGTGGTGAACTCCGGGCAGCGCAGCGACACGACGGTGTCGCCGTCCGGGTGGAGGTTCTCGAACTTTTCGAGAATCGCGGGATCGTAGGACTCCGGGTACTTCGTCGCCGCCGCCCCCAGAAGCGTCAGCGAACCGCGCCGCCGCTCCCGGGCGGCACCGTGACTGTTTTCGTTTGGCATGGCGCGAAGTATAGCCGCTACGGAGGCTTTTCGGGGCTTTTCCGGCCCCGGAGGGCCGCATCTTGACTTTGACCCGCCGTTTTGGGACAATTGCCGGACAAGGCTTGCCGCATCGGCGCAAAAACCGCGCCCTGCGGCGTCGAGCCGCAGGTTTTTTCAAACACGAACAAAACAGGACAAAACCATGGCCGAAGAGGAAAACGCGACGAACCGCACCGTGCCGCAGAGCATCCGCAATCTCCACATCAAGGCGAAGGCGTCGCTCGAGCGAAATCCGGACATGGCGATCGACATGCTCTTCCGGTGCGCGCTCTCCTGCCCGTTCTTCACGGAAGCGCGGACCGACCTGCGCAAGGCCGAGATCGCCCGCTACCTCCAGAAGCACAAGGGCAAGGTGTCCCCCAACCCCCTGGGAGCGCTCGGGACGGTCTTCCCGAAGATGAAAATCTCCGGCCTGCTGAAAAAGGGCAAGGGCGACGAAGCGATCGCGGAAGCGGAAAAGCTCCTCAGGGACAATCCGCTCGACATCCAGCTCGTGAAGCTCTTCGCCGAGACCACGTTCGCGGCGAACAGGCCCGAGGCCGGCCGCTCGACGCTCGAAGTGGTGAAAGACCACATCCCGCCGCAGGACGTGTCGTCGCTCGCGATCCTCGGCAAGCTCTACTTCTCCATCCAGGACTACCGCCGCGCCCGCGAATGCCTGGAGAGAGTCCACCGCGCGAAGCCCTCCGACGCGGAAGTGTCGAAAATGCTCAAGGACGCCGAGGCGCTGGCCACGAGCGGCAAGTGGGAGGAGGCGTCCGAATCGGGCGACTTCCGCAAGGCGCTCCAGAACAAGGCGCAGGTGGAGCAGCTCGACGCCGCGAACAAGTCCGTCAAGACCGCCGACGACGCCGACAAGCTGATCGCCGACACCCTCGCCAAGATCGAAAAGGAGCCGAAGAACGTCAACTACTACCTCTCGCGCGTCGGCCTCTACCTCCAGCAGAAGCGCTACGACGAAGCGCTCCAGTCGATCGACAGCGCCCGGAGCGTCGTCGGGCAGGACCCGGCGCTGGACTTGCGCTACGCCGACGTCAAGATCGAGCAGTTCGACGCGAAGATCGCGGACCTGCGCGCCGCTGGCGACGAGGAAAACGCCGCCAACATGGAAATCGAGCGCGACCAGTACATCTTCAACGACATCGCCGAGCGCGTGCAGCGCTACCCCAACGACCAGCACCTGCGCTTCCTTCTCGGCGAGCAGTACTGGAAGTACAGCCATCTCGACGCCTCGTACCTCGACGAAGCGCTGCAGCAGTTCCAGATTTCCCAGCGCTCGCCGAAGGACCGCGTGCAGTCGCTCTACCTCATGGCGCTGTGCTTCCAGAAGAAGGGGATGCTCGACATGGCCGTGGAGCAGCTCACCGCGGCCCTCGAGCAGCTCCCCACCATGGACAGGCAGAAGATGGACGTCTTCTACCTCATGGGCGAAATCTGCGAAGCGGAGAACAAGCTCGACGACGCCTCGAAGTACTTCAAGGAAATCTACCGCGCGGATGTCACGTACAGGGACATCGCCGACCGCGTACAGCGCATCTACGCCGCGCAAAAGGCGCAGAGCCAGAAAGCCTAGCCGGGGCGGAGCATGAAGTTCGCAGCCCCCGCCGCCGCGCTTTTGGCGCTTTTCGCCGCCGGATGCTACACGGACTCCTCCGGCAGGCTCGCCTTCGGCCGCAGGCCGCAGGGCCCGACGAAGGAGCAGCTGGCGCTGCAGAACCTGCAGCGCGAAAACGCCGAAATGCGCGAAAACCTGCGCTCGCTGCGGACGGAAGTCGATGGCATGGGCTACTCGGTGAACGACGTCGCGACGCGCTCGGACGAGCTCTCGCGCGCCACGGACGCGCGCGGGCAGGACGCCGCGCAGCTCCGCAGCGAGCTCGCCGCCATCGAGCGCCGCCTCGCCGCGCTCGAGACGAAGATGGCCAACGTGTCCCCGGCGATCGAAAAGGCGACTGCGGCCGAGCGCGCCGCCGCGAACGAAGCGATCAACAAGGCCATCGGCGAAATGAACCGCCAGATTGCGGCGTCGGAGCAGCGCATGCAGGCCGAGATCAAGAAGGCCTCGCAAAGCGCGGCGCGGGCGTCGTCCTCCGGCGGCCGCTCCTCCGGCGGGACTTCGTCGGCCCGCCATTCGGGCAACTACTACGAGCACGTGGTCGCTCCGGGGCAGACGCTCTCGCTCATCGCCAAGGAATACGGCGTGTCGCAATCGGAAATAATCGCCGAAAACGGCATAAAGGATCCCAGCCGCATCAGGGTGGGCCAGACGCTCTACATACCGGCGCCGTAGCCGCGCCGCCCGGCCCGGGGCGCGCCGCACGGCGCTTCGCGCATTTTCCAAAACGAACAACAACGAAAGCAGCAACCAATGTCCAATCTTCTTTTCGCAGCCGTTTCGCCGTACGTGGTCGGCTCGTTCGCCGGGTACTTGATACTCATGCTCGCGATCGGCGCCGTGTTCTCCGGCAAGATGAAGAGCCTCGGCGACTACTACCTCGGCGGCCGCAAGATGAACAAGTGGGTCGTGGCGCTCTCCGCGCAGGCCTCCGACATGTCCGGCTGGCTTCTCATGGGGCTTCCCGGCGCGATATACCTCTCCGGCTTCAGCGAAGCGTGGATCGGCATCGGACTCGGCATCGGCACGTACCTCAACTGGAAAATCGTGGCGCAGCGCCTGCGCAAGTACTCCCAGGCGTGCGGCGACTCGATCACGATCCCCGACTTCATCGCGAACCGCTTCGGGGACAAGACCGGAGCCTCCCGGATGGTCGCCGCGGTGATCATCCTCGCGTTCTTCCTCTTCTACACCGCCTCCGGGTTCGTGTCGGCGGCGAAACTCTTCAACACCATGTTCGGCATGGACTACACGACCGCGCTCTGGATCGGCGCGGCGGTCGTGGTGTCCTACACGCTGCTCGGCGGCTACATGGCGGTGTGCTGGACCGACTTCATACAGGGTTCGCTCATGTTCGCGGCCATCGTGATCGTGCCCGCGTGCGTCATCGCCACGGCAGGCGGCTTCTCGGCGACCGTCGATCAGATAAACGCCGTGAACCCCTACCTGCTGAACCTCTTCACGAGCGCTTCGACGGGCGGCGCGATGGGCGTCATCGGCCTCGTGTCGTGCCTTGCGTGGGGCCTCGGGTACTTCGGCATGCCGCACATCCTCGTGCGCTTCATGTCGATCGACAATCCCGCCGAGGTCAAGGGCTCGCGCCGCATCGCCATGGCCTGGGTGTTCATTTCGCTCGGCGCGGCGGCGGTGATCGGCCTTGTCGGGCACCTGTTCCTCGCGCAGCATCCCGGCGTAGAGCTCGACGACCCGGAGAAACTCTTCATGGTGATGATAAACACCATCTTCGCAAACGGGGTCTTCTCGAAGATCTTCGCCGGCATCCTGCTCTCGGCGATCATGGCGGCGATCATGAGCACCGCGGATTCGCAGCTGCTCGTCTCCGCCTCGGCCTTCACCAACGACCTCTACAAGAAGGTCATCCGCAGGAAGGCGGACAACAAGGAGCTCGTGACGGTGAGCCGCCTCGCCGTGGCCGCCGTGGCGATCATCGCCGCCATCATGGCCTCGAACACCGAGAGCGAGTTCTTCAAGGTCGTGATGAAGATGGTGTCGTTCGCGTGGGGCGGCTTCGGCGCGGCCTTCGGGCCACTCATGCTCCTGGCGCTCTTCTGGCGGCGCACGAACCTCGCCGGGGCGGTTTCCGGCATGATCGTCGGCGCCGCGACATGCTTCGTGTGGAAATTCGTGCTCGCACCGGCATACGGCGAGTGCATGCCGCTGTTCGGCGTTTACGAGCTCGCGCCCGGATTCATACTCTCCTTCGCCACGATCGTCGTGGTGTCGCTCCTCACCAAGGCGCCGTCCAAGGAGATACTCGAAGAGTTCGACCGCGTCGATGAAATCGCCGCCACGCGCGACTAGGGGGAATACATCGCCATTGCCGCGACGAGGATGATCGCGGCCAGAACCCGCCGGGCCACCACGCCCGGCGGCACTTTTTCTTCAAGCTGCGTGCGCCCCGCGCGCGCCACGACCCACCCCAGCGCGACTGAAACGAGGCCGCGCGAACTTTGCACGATGTTGCCGAGCACGAGTCCGCTCATCGCGAAACACGCGAAGAGGAAAACCATGGCGGAAAACCAGCACACGGCGTGGGGCACGGCCCACCTGGCCCAATGGGACGCGGCGGGCACGCCCTGGAGGGCGAGCGCGGCGACAGAAAAAACGCCGCCGACGGCGTAGATCGCGCACAGCGCAAAGACCGTGCTCTTGAACACTGCGCCGCCGAACGCCGCCTTGCAGACGCCGATGGAAAGCGCGATGAACCAGTCCGACGCGCAGTATCCGGCACACGCCGCAAAAAGCCAGGCCCAGGCCCGGCGCTCGATCCTGCGCCCCGCGCCGGCGACGAGCCACGCCGAAAACACGACGAGCGCGATGGCCGCCCACTGCACGGCGGAACAGCTGTCGCCCGCCGCCACCACGCCGAAAACCGCGAGCAGCGGCACTTTGAGCGCCAGCAGCGGCGAAGCGCGGGACGAATCGACGCGGCGGAGGAGGAAGAACATGGCGCCGTTTCCGGCCATGCAGGTGGCGATGCACAGCGCGGCGAACGGCAGCAACCGGTCGAAACGCGGGATTTGCGCAGAGTCCGATGGCCAGACGAACGGGAAAACCGCAAGCGCGAAAAACCCCATCGCGAGAAACGACGGCGCGAGCAGACTCCACGCCGGCTTGCCGGAACCGCGCACGTACGACGACGAGACCAGATACGAGCACGACTGCAAACACGCCGCCGCGAACCCGGCCAGCACTCCCAGCATGGTTTCCACCGCAAGGCCCCCTACAGCGCTTCTTCTTCGATCCAGCCGGCGGCGCCGGAAGCGGTTTCGACCCGGAACCAGCCGGAAAACGCCTCGACGATTTCGACCCGCTCGCCGGCCGGAATTTCAAACAGCACCTTCGCTTTCCTGCCCGGCGCGAAACGCGCCGCCACGCCGGCCTCTGTCGTCACAAAGTCCGAAACGCCCCTTTTCACGGCCTTGCCGGCCGGGGTCGAGTCCGCCGCCGCATCCGCCGGCGCCGCCGCAGAGGCTCCCCCGCCGTCGCCGCCAACGCCGCCCGAAACGGAGGCTCCGTCCTCTGCGGCGACCGGCTCTTCGCGATCCCGGAATTCCAGCGCGAACGGCTTTGCCGAGCCGGAAACCCACCCCGCCGCGGGGTCGAACCACGACACGGAAAACCCCGCTGCGGTCGAAAACTCCCGCGAAAGCGGCACCACGGCCTGCGACGCCGAAAACACGCCGCCCTCGCTCCGCTCGACTCGCGGCGGATACGCCTTGAAGCCCTCGCCGGGATTCCAGGGCAGCGCGGAAGCCCGCTCCGCCCCGGCGCCGGAAAGGGTCCAGCGGAGCGTAAGCACGTCGCCCGGAGCGCAAACGCGCGGCTCCAGCGCGGCCTCGAAAACGAACGTCCCGACGGCACCGCAAAAATCGTCCGGCCGCCCTTCCTCCGGAAGCGGCTCCACCTTGATGCGCCGCTCCGGCGCCGCGGCATCGAACGCCTCTTCGGACCATTGCGTGAAAAAGCCGTGCCTTGCCACGACCCGCCGCAGCGACCCCGAAAGGCGCGGGGAAAACGCAACGTCGGCCGGGGCGGCGAACTCCACCGGGGCGACCCACCGCAGCGCGCCGTCCGGCGCAGCCGCCGCCGGGGAGAAGGGACCGAACTTCACCGCGCCGGAATCTTCCGGGAGGCCTGAAAGCTCCAGATTGCCGCCGCCGAGCAGTTGCGCGCCGTCGAGGTCCAGCGAAAGGGTGCAGGTCGCGCGCTGCCCGGCGAAGTAGCGCTCCTGTTCGGGCGAAAAACCGGCTTCAAGCGTCGCCGCGGCGGCATTCGCCGCCGCAAGCGCCGCAAAGAGCGCGCAAAAAACTCCGAAATCAATTTTCACCGGATTCCTCCTCCACCGGAACGCTCTCGGGCACAGCGGCAAGCGGAGAGGCCAAAAGGCGTTCGCTTGCGGCGACGCTCGTGGCGAGCAGCGCGCAGAAAACCGCGGCGGCCGCGGCGGCGCCGGCGAAGAAACGCCGCGCGGCGGGCCGGCGCCGGCACAGGCGCGAAAAGGTCGCGGCGAGCCAAAGGGCGCTCCACGCGGCG
>JAFSUV010000106.1 GCA_017450425.1 Kiritimatiellia bacterium | reverse complement strand
GGCCCCCGCTCCCGCCGCCGCCCCGGCGGCGGCGAAGCCGGTGCAGCCGCTCTTCCCGGAAAAACCCGCCCGGAAGCGCGGGTCGAATCTCGCCCCGGCCGTGGTCGGCGCCTGCATTGCCGCAGTCGTGGTCGCGGTGGCGGCCAAGTTCTTCCTTGTTTCCGCCGGAGGAAAGGGCGAGGCGCCGGCCGCAGCGCCTGAAAAAGACTGGCCGCTGGAGTTTTCGTTCGTGAAGGTCGAAGGAACCGGCGAAAACATTTTCCGCTACGAGATGTCGATGTCGGCGGACGGCGTGGTGTCGGTGTCCGTGAGCGATCTTTCGTCGAACCGCCACCTTTCGAAGAGCGGCGACGGACCGGTTTCCGACGACGTGCGCAACGAGTTGCGGCGGGCTTTTGAAACTTCGGGCTTCCTTTCGCTCGATCCGCTCTACGAGGGGACTCCGCGCCAAAACACCTGGCGCGACGTGCGCATCAGCGCGCTTTACGGCACCCGCGCCGCGTCGGTCGAAGTGAAAAACCGCGCCGAGCCGGAGAGCTTCAAGGCGCTGCGGGAGCGGCTCGAGGCGTTCGGCCGCAACGAACTGGGCCTCTGGGCGTTTGCGTTCGGGCGCGACAAGCTGCTCGAACTTGCGCGCGAAGAGTTCGCCCGCGGCGAAAGGCTCTGGGCGGAGCGCGAAGTGAGGCGCGACAACGTTCACGCCGCTCTCCGGGCCTACCGCTCGAGCGTCGAATACCTCGACTCGCTCGATCCGAAGCCCGAGCTCTACGACATGGCGCTCGACAAGGCGGAAGAGGCCGAGCGGCAGCTCGCCGCCATCGTTTCCGACCTCAACTGGAAGGCGGACCACAATGCGAGCGTCAAGGACTGGGCTGCGGCCCGTCAGGCGCTGCGCGAGCTGCTCGACGTGGTGCCCGACAGAACCGACCCGCGCAACAAGGCCGCGCTGGCGCGCTTGCGCGACGTCGAGGCGCGGCTCTCAAAGTGACGGCGTTTCCGCCGCCCTTTCGGCGGCGGAAAAACGCGCCTTTTCAAGCGCGACGGAGCGCGAAGCCTTGAGCAGCACGGCGTCGCCGGGCTTCAGCAGACCGCGCAGCGCGTCGCGCGCCTGCACGGCGTCGCCGACGGTCGAGATGCGGCTCGCGGGAAGGCCGCGCGCTGCCGCTTCCTGCGCGATCCAGCGCGCCTTCGCGCCGACGCAGATCAAGGCGTCGGGGTTTGCCGCCGCCGCCGCCGCGCCGACTTCCCGGTGCAGCGCTTCTTCGAGCGTCTCGCCAAGTTCGCCCATGTCGCCCAGCACGAGGACGCGGCGGCGCGCCTTCGCCTCGGTCCGGATGAATGTCGCCATCGCGGCCTTCATGCTCACCGGATTGGCGTTGTAGGCGTCGTTGATCCAGCGCACGCCGCCTTCTTCCGAAACTTCCCAGCGCATCCGCGCGTTCGGCGCCGTTTCGAGCCGGGCGGCGACGTCCGCCCACGACACCGCTCCGAAGCGCCGCGCGGCGGCGATGGCCAAAAGCGAGTCGAGGATCTGGTGCGCTCCCGGGCGCGGCGCCCGCAGGAGCGCGGTTTCGCCGCCGCCCCTCTCCGCCACGCGGAAGCGGCCGGTTTCCTCGTCCATCCACACCGCGCAAAAGTCCGCGTCGGTGCCCGGTGCGGTCGAAACCGACACCACGCGCCGCCCTTCGCACGATGCGCGGAGGCGCTCGAAGTGGGCGCCGCCGGCGTCGAGAAAGCACAGTCCGCCGGGCGGTACGGCGCGGAGAAGGTCGGCCTTTTCGTCCGCAATCCTTTCTTCGCTGCCGAAGGCGCCGATATGCACGGGGCCGACGCCGGTGAGAATCGCGGCGTCAGGCCGCATGAGAGAAGCGAGCGGGGCGATTTCGCCGGGATGGTTCGTGCCGGCCTCGAACACGCCGAACGCCGTGCCTTGCGGCATCGCGAGGATCGACAGCGGCAGACCGATCGCGTTGTTGAAATTGCCCATCGTCCTGGCGACCGGGCCGGCCGCGGCGAGAAGGTGGGCGGCGAGTTCCTTGGTCGTGGTCTTGCCGACGCTGCCGGTCACTCCGAGTACGCGCGGCGCGACCTTCGCGCGCCACCCTGCGGCGAGTGCGCGGAGCGCCGCCGCGGTGTCCGCCACCACGACGGCCGGCACTCCGGGCGGCACGGCGGCGG
>JAFSUV010000105.1 GCA_017450425.1 Kiritimatiellia bacterium | reverse complement strand
CCGTCGCGGCCGACGCGCCGGGCAGCGCGCAAAACGGCGAGCGCAGGAGAAAGAGGACAAGAAGGGCCGCTGAAATCAACAACGCGGAGAATGCATCGCCGCGCCGGATCGCCGGCTCGAAAACGAGGTTCGCGCGCGGCTCTTCATAGTCGTCGATCCGGTCAGGATCGCGGCCGAAGGCAAAGAAGGCAAGTTTCATGTTGCGCCGTCATCCCGGCGTCGGTTACGGCTGCATTCTCTTCGCGATCGCGGCGTCGAGCTTCGCCGCCGTGGCGGCGCGCGCTTCGTCGCTCGCGTAGCGGAACGCGCCGGAGGAAAACTGCGGCGGCGTTTCGCCGCCCTTCGGGCGCGGTATGACGTGAACGTGCAGGTGCGGGACTGTCTGCCCAGCCTCTTCTCCGGTGCATTGCAGCACGTTCGCGCCGCCGCCGAACACTTCCACCGCAGCGGCGACGCCGGCGGCGACGACCTGCCAAACTTCCGCGATCGTCGCGGCGTCGTCCGCTGCCGCCGCAGCTCCCGCCGGCACGGCCGCGAGGTCGCGCCAGTGGGTCTTCGGCACGACGAGAAAGTGGCCCTCGGACATCGGATTCGCGTCGAGAAACGCGACAACGCGCCCGCTTTCGTAAACCTTGGCGCTCGGAATCGCGCCGGAAGCAATCTTGCAGAAAATGCAATCGTCCATTTTTAGAACCTTGGGATTTTGAGTTGTAAGTTTCTCAGAGCATGAATTTCCGGAAATCGTCGCGCAGACGCGGCGCGACTTCGAAATCTTCGGATTTCGCAGCCGCCGCCGCCTGGCGCAGTTTCACCGGAGCCTCCGAAGCGCCGGGCGTGCCGCGACCGTCCGAATACGACGCCACTACCGCGCGGGCCGCTTCGAGATCGGCTTCGCGCGCCTTCACGGCAAGCGCGGTCGGACCCGGCACGCCGACGGGGCGTATCGACACGTCGCCGCCGCGCATCGCGGCGCGTATCTGCTCGTTGTCCCGCTTGTCGCGCCCAAGCACGAGCAGGGTGCCGCCCGGCAGCCTGAAGTGCCTGCCGTGCGCGAGAAGCGACACGAGGCGCATGTCTTCAAGCCCTTCGTGCTCCATGAGATTCTTCAGGCGGCGGCAAAAATTGGGCTCGGTGAGCTTGCAGCCGCCGGCGGGCGGCGGATAGTCGCGGATGCCGTACTTTTCGGCCAGCGCCATTTGCGGCTTGCGGTTGCGGCCCTGCAGGTCGAGCAGACGCTCCCTATCGACGAGACCGCGCTTTTCCGGCTCCGTTTCGTCCATGAGCTTGGCCGAAAGCGGACGCAGCAGGTTCGCACCGGCGCCGGAGAGGTTTCGCACTCTGTTCATCGGGCCGCGCTGCTGGGACATCGGGCGCTGCCCCAGCACTTCGCCCGTGGCGACGAAATCGAACCCCTCGTCGCGCGCGATTTCCCATGCGCGGGCGATCATGCGGGCGTGGCAGTCTATGCAGGGGTTGAGGCACGAGCCGAAGCCGGATGGCGGGTTGTCGAGCAGCGCCACGATGTCGCGCGTGAAATCGACGACGCGCGCCTTGAAGCCGAGCGCCTCGCAGGCGCGCATCACGCCGCCGGGGTCGGCGTAGAAAGGGGAGGAAAACGTCACCGCTTCCGCTTCGACGCCCTGATCCCGCAGCACGCAGAGCGCCAGAAGGGAATCGAGGCCGCCGGAGCAGAGGCAGAGCGCGCGTGATTTTGGCTTGTCATTCATTTCAGTGTCGCCGCAGAACCCGAGGAAAATCCGCCGTGGAGTTCTTTCCACAGGTCGTTGTAGAACTGCTGGTCTTCGTTGCGGAACTTGTATTCGTCGTTCTGGAGTTCGTCCATGATCGCCCGCGCGGCAGCCGCGTTGCCGAGCGCCAACTCGGCGCGCGCAAGGTGGAGGTGCACGACCTTGGCGCCGCTTCTGCGCGCCAGCGCTTCGTTGAACGCGCTCTTCGCCTCAGCCGGCCGCCCTGCGGCGAGCATGACGAGTCCGAGCGTGTCCCAGACTTCGTAAAGTTTGTCGGAGCGCGTCAGCGCGTCGCGCGCCGAAAGCTCCGCCTTTTCGTTTTCGCGGAGCCGGTAGAGCGCATACGCGAGGTCGCCGCGCGGCAAGGCGCTGTTCCAGTTGAGCGCCGACTTTTCGAGAAACGCCCGCGCCGAATCGAGCCGCCCCGCGCCGAGAGCGAGCGACCCCATGATGTAGTTGGCGAAACCGTGGCGCGGCAGGAGCGCAAGTATCTCGCGCGCGTGCTCTTCGGCCTGGAGACGATCCTGCAAGCCGTAGTCGAGCCGCAGTATCTGGTGCAGGATCGCGGGTACGCCGGGCGTGGTTTTGTCCGCGATCCTGAACTCTTCGCGCGCTTCGGCGTATTCGCGATCGACGAGGTGGAGCGCGGCCGTGGCGATCGCCCCCTGGAACGTGCGGGCCTCGGGGTTCGAGCGGAGACGCTGCACGGTGTCCTCCATGCGCTTGCGCGCGTCGATTCGCACCGCGGAATTGGTGGACGACCCGAGCTGCGCCGTGGAAGCGGTGAAGAGATCCAGCAGCAAATCCGGGTCTTTGCGCGAGTCGCCGAGCGTCTTCTCGATGATTTCCACCGCTTCGGTGCTGCGACCGAGCTGCACGAGGTAGTTGGCGCGGATGTGGACGATGCGTTCGGACGGCACGCCGAGCGCGGAGAGGCGGTCGATAAGATCGTCCATCTCGTCGAACTCGCCTTG
>JAFSUV010000104.1 GCA_017450425.1 Kiritimatiellia bacterium | reverse complement strand
GCCGCCGGTGCGTCGCCCGCCGGGATGTCGCCCTTCTCGACCGCGATCACGCGGGCGGCGTCCGACCTGCGGGCGTTGCGCTCCTCGGAAGCCTTGCGCGCCTCTTCGGCCGCCTTGCGCGACCAGGACGCCGCGCCTTCCTTGATGACGCGGGCGATGGAGTCGGAAACGAGCTTGATGGAGCGGATCGAGTCGTCGTTGCCGGGGATGGCCCAGTCCACGAGGTCGGGATCGGCGTTGGTGTCGACGATCGCGATCACCGGGATGCCGAGGCGGCGCGCTTCGGCGACGGCGTTCTTTTCGCGGACGACGTCAACCACGTAAACCGCGGCGGGAAGCTCCATCATCTCCGCGACGCCGGAAAGGTTCTGGCGGAGTTTGTCGAGCTCGCGGCGCAGCGCGGACGCCTCCTTCTTGTGGGGCGAGAGGACGCCGCCGTTGTTGCGCTCGAGCGTTTCGAGCGCGCGCATGCGGTGGATGCTCTTGCGGATCGTCTGCGCGTTGGTGAGGGTGCCGCCGAGCCAGCGGTTCGTCATGTAGGGCGAGCCGCACTCGCCGGCCGCGGTCTTCACCACCTCCTGCGCCTGCTTCTTCGTACCGACGAAAAGCACGGTCTTGCCGTCCTCGGCAAGTTTCTTCACGAAGGCGAGCGCCTCGTCGAGCATGTCAAGCGACTGGGTGATGTCGATGATGTGGATCCCGTTGCGCTTGTCGTAGATGTACTTCTTCATCTTCGGATTCCAGCGCTTGGTCTGGTGGCCGAAGTGGAGGCCCGCGTCCATGAGGTCGCGAAGAGTCAGTTGCGAGAGGCTGTCCGCCATTGTTTTTTGCACCGTGTTGTTTGTTTTCGCCATAGGTTGGTTTCGGGCGTCATGCCCGGGTGAATCCGCTTTGCCGGCGGCGAAACCGGCGTTCGCTTCGGCGCGGCGCAGGTGCTCGGAAGAGTCCGGCGCGCGCGATCGGCGGGGGACTGTACCACGCAAAAAAAATATTGTCAATAAAAAAATGGCTCCAATTGAAAAACTCGCTGCCGCTTGATGTAGAATCGTGCGCATGAACGCCCAATCCAAAAAAATCACGATCGTTTCCGTTCTCGCGGCGGCCGCGCTTTTCGCGGCGCCGGACGCGGCGGGGCAGGCCGAAACGGGGAGCGAACCCGTTTTCGCCGTGAATGTAGTCGCCAAGTCCGGCTTCATCGACGAAAGTCTCGTGAAGTCCTACCTTTCGACCGTGCCCGGCAAGCCCCTCGACAGGGCCGGCGTTTCGTCCGACGTGCGGGCGCTGCTCGACTCCAAGCGCTTTTCCGACGTGTCGGCGGGCGTCAGGCAAACCGCGTCCGGCCCGGTCGTCACCTTCACCGTGGTGCCGCGCAGGACTCTGGCGGCGGAGCCGTCGTTCACCGGCCTTTCGTGGCTCTCCCGCTCCCGCGCCGAAAAGGAATGCGGTCTCAAGCCCGGCGATTTCGTGGACGATGCGGTCGCCCGCGTCGCGGCGGGCAAGATACTCGACCACTATCGCAAGCACCGGTTCTTTTCCGCAACGGTCGCGGCCGTTGTCGCGGACGCGCCGGATGCGCCGGGCGGCGCGCTCGTGCGCTTCGACGTCGCGGAGGGGAAGCGCGGGAAGATGGACTTTCTCAAATTTCCGGGCGCAAAGTCGATCCCCGAAAGCGAGCTCGGGCGCGCCGCGCGGCTGCACGACTGGTTCAACCCCGTTTCCTGGGTCGTCGAGCCGCGCATATCGGACGCCGATCTGGCGTCCGTCGCGTCCGACGCGCTGTCGCAGTATGTCGATGCCGGCTACCTCGATGCGAAGGTTTCGCCGCCCCGCAAGGCGGTGTCGGGCGACCGCGTAAGCGTGAGCTACGATGTGAGCGAGGGGGCGCTGTGGCGCATCCGCTCCATCTCGATTTCCGGCGTGACGCTCTATCCGGAGCGGGAGGTCAGGGCCTGCGTGGCGCTCAAGCCCGGCGACGCCGCCGGCGCGAAGGCGATGGAGGAGGCGCGCGCTGCGGTGCGCGATTACTACGCTTCGCGCGGCAGACCCGACACGAAGGTTTCGATGACCACGCTGCCGGTCCCCGGCAACAGGATCGACCTCGCGCTCGCCGTGGAGGAGGGGCCGCTCGTGCACATACGCAACATTCTCGTGCGCGGCAACTCCGTCACGTACGACAAGGTGCTGCGCCGCGAAATAGGGCTCTCGCCGGGCGACGCGTACGACACGGTGCAGGCCGAGCGCTCCCGGCGCCGCCTTCTCAACCTCGGGTATTTCGAGGACGTCCGGACGTACGACACCGTAGTCGATGCCGTCACGCGCGACCTGTACTACGACGTTGACGAGCGCCCGACCGGATCGCTCTCGTTCGGCGCCGGGTTTTCGTCCGTCGATCACCTCGTCGGCCTCTTCGGCATTTCGCAGTCGAACTTCGACATCTTCAACTGGCCGACTTTCCGCGGCGGCGGCCAGAAGGCGAGGCTGGACCTCACGGTCGGCAGCGATTCGACCGATCTGGACGTATCGCTCGTCGAGCCGTGGTTCCTCGACCGGCGGCTCTCGCTCGACATCGACGGCTTCATCCACAACCGCTCCTTCAGCGAATACGACGAAAAGCGCTTCGGCGGGTCTGTCGGACTTGCGAAGATGGTGCCGTGGGTCGGCCGCGTCGGCATCGACTACGGCCTGGAGCACGTGTCGATGGACGACGTCACGCGCGAAAAATTCCACCTCGCCGACGACCCGGAGAAGGAGTTTTCGTTCCTCGACGAGGACGACTCGTACCTGCTCGGTTCGATGCGCCTCTCGTGGATCTACGACACCCGCGACAACGCGCTCGTGCCGCACCGCGGCACCCGCGCGCAGGCGTGGGCGAAGCTTTACAACGCGGCGTTCGGCTCGGAATACGACTTCTACGAACTGAGCATCAAGGCATCGACCTACTTTACCCTTCCGTTCGGCTTCTACCTCTCGCTGAGCGGCAGGGCGGCGACCGTCGATGGCATGGGCGGCGACGACGTGCCGATCGGATCGCGCTACTTCCTCGGCGGCGGCCGCTACGTGCGCGGCTTCCGCTACCGCGCAATCGGCCCGAAGGCGCTGTCCGACGATTTCGCCGGCGACTACTCGGCGATCGGCGGCCAGTCGATGCTTTGGGCGACGGCCGAGCTTTCGCTGCCGATCGTCGAAAAGATCCGCATCGCAGGATTCTGCGACGCGGGCAACGTGTGGCGCGACGCCTGGGACGCGCAACTGGACGATCTCGCCTTCACCTACGGCTGCGGCCTGAGGTTCGACTTCACCGGCTTTCCGATCCGGCTCGACTACGCGCTCGTGGCCCGCGATCCGGACGAATGGGCGGAGCACCGCCGCTTCGTGTTCTGGATCGGCTTCGACAACTAGGGCCGGCGCTCCGGCGCCCGGCACGGCTTTTCAACTCCCAAAAAGAATCGACATCGCATGAACATACCCGAGCAAGACGACAAGACCATTTTCCCCGAAGGGCCCTCGTGGGTGGCGGGGGGCGGCGCGACGAGCGCCAAAGGCTGGAGGGCCGCCGCGTTCGCGGCCGGCCTCAAGGCGGGGCGCGACGACATGGCGCTGCTGTTTTCCGACCTGCCGTGCGAATGCGCGGCGCTCTTCACTTCCAACAGGATGCCGGCCGCGCCGGTGCAGTACGACAGGCCGATCGCGGCGAAGGGCAAGTGCCGGGCGGTCATCGTCAACGTCGGGTGCGCCAACGCCTGCACCGGTCCGACCGGTCTCGCCGACGCGGCCGAGACGGGTCGCGTCGCGGCCGAGGCCGCCGGCATCCCGGCCGGCGAAATGCTTGTGTGCTCGACTGGCACGATAGGGCGGCGGCTCGCGCTGGCGCGCGTGCTCGCCGGCGCGCGCGCTCTCCCCTCGCTTCTCGACCGCGAAGGCGGCGCCAGGGCGGCGCGGGCGATAATGACCACGGACACCGTGCCGAAACAGGCCGCCGCAGAGTTTGAGCTGCGCGGCCGCAAATACACCGTGGGCGGGATGTGCAAGGGCTCCGGGATGATCTGCCCGAACCTCGCCACGACGCTGATCTTCGTCACCACCGACGCGCCCGTCGGCAGGGCCGCCCTCCGCCTGGCCCTCAAGGCCGCCGCGGCCAGGTCTTTCAACCGCATCACCGTGGACGGCGACCAGAGCACCAACGACACGATGGTGCTTTTCGCCAACGGCGCCGCCGGCGGCAGGGAACTCGCCCCCGGCGCGCCCGGATGGAAGCGCTTCGAAGAAACGGTCTGCGCGGTCGCCCTTTCGCTCGCGCGGCAGATCGTGCGCGACGGCGAAGGCGCGAGCAAGTTCGTCACCGTCGCGGTCGAGGGCGCGGCCACGGCGGCGGACGCCCTTGCCGGATGCCGCGCGGTGGCGAATTCGCCGCTCTTCAAGGCGGCGTGCTACGGCGGCGACCCCAACTGGGGGCGCGTCATCTGCGCCATCGGCAACTCCGGTGCGAAGTGCGCGGAACTCTCGACCAGGATTTGGTTCGACGACGTCTGCGTGTTCGACCGCGGCAGGATCGCCTCCGACGCCGAGAACGCGCGCCTCGCCGAAATCATGCACCGCAGGGCGTTCGAGGTCAGGATCGACCTCGGCATGGGAAAATGCGCCGACGCTGTCTATACGAGCGACCTCACGCACGAATACGTGAACATCAACGCCGACTACACCACCTAGCCCCGGCTCGCGGGGGCGCTTCCGGCGCGGGTGCGCTGCGGCACCGTCCGCAGCGCGCGGATGCCGCCCATGACGAACGCGCATATCTCGCGCGCGAACTGCTCGATTTCGCCCGCCGCCGGCGTGTCGCCCTTGAAAAGGGCGCGCCGCGCGGTCTTGTTTATCGCGATCGAGCCGAAGAGCGCGTTTATGGCGAAAATGCAGCACCCGATCTGGTAGTCCGTGGCGGTGGTGCCTATCATCGCGCGCAGGTGCCCCAGAAGCTCCGGATAGCGGGGCGCGATGTGGTTGGCGAGGATGTCGTTGGAAATCGGCGAAGGATCCGCCACTTCGTGCGTCATGAGCTTGCGCAGCACGCCCGGCATGCCGGGATCGAACACCGAAAGGACGCAGGCGTGGACGTAGCGGTAGAGCCAGTCGCGGTGGGCGTCGGACGAAAGGGCGGGGGAGAAGGCGGAAGACTCCAGCGTGCTTTCCAGCGCCGAATCCCATACCGCGCGGTAGATGCCTTCCTTGCCGCCGAAATGGTAGTTCACCGCAGCGGGATTTACGCCGGCCAGGCGGCAGATGTCCTGCGTGCGGGTGCGCTTGTAGCCGCGCTCGGCGAAAATGCGGCAGGCGACGGCGAGCAGACGCTCGCGCGTACCGGACTCGGCGCGGCGCTCCACATCGGTCTTTCCGCCACGCACAGCCATGCGCCTACCCCAAAGCGAGCGCCAAGAAGCCCTTCGCCCCGATCATGGCGTTGCAGCGAACCGCCATCGCGATTGCGGTGACAAGCGGCGGCAGGAGGGTCGAAATGCGCAGCAGCAGCACTTGGTACGACGAAGCGCCGCGGCTCCGATCCACCACCATGCGCTGCACGCTCGACCAGGCGAGCGCCAGGATGGCCGCCGCGACGACAATCGCGAACAGCGCGACCGAAGTCTTGAGAGACATCGCGTCGCTCCCGCCGTAGAGCAGGACGCTCTCCATCGGCGTCATCTGCGCCCAACTGTGCCAGATGAACACCGCGACGCCGATAAGCACGGACATCACCGTGGGCCTCCAGAGCGGCAGATAGATCATGTTGCGACGATACAGCACCTGCTCCACGATAACCGTGTAGGCGATGCAGACAAGCAGCGGAAAGACGATCCGTGAAATCGCTGAATAGTGCAGAGGTGGCATCTCTTCTAGACTGTTGCGCGACCGCGCCCCGCCTTCTCTTGGGGGCGTTTGCCGCCGATGATACCCGACAAAAATGAAAAAATCAATGAAAATCTTGCGCCTGTTGCGTACTGGCGCGGCAGGTGCTATCATTCGCCCCGTCTTCCGCGATCATCCCCTCTCCCGCAGCCGATTGCGCCGGGGGAGGGGAGTTCATCTAAAAAAACCGATACAAAAGCCATGTCCGACCAGTCCCCCGTCTCCTCAACCGAACTTGCCGCAAGGATCGTGCGCGAAACCGAATCGCAGGCGCCAGACGCGGCGCGGCTTCTTGAGTGGATGAAGTCGCTCGCCGACTTCGCCGCCACCGATTCAAAGCTCGCGCAGTCGCGCGACGACGCGTGCAGCGTCCTGCTGCAGCACTTCATCGACAGCGGCGCCTTCGCGTCCCTTTGCGAGCTCATGCGCTCGAAGGCGCGCTGGACGGGCGACACGATTTCGTCCGGCGCGGAAATCGCCGAGATTCTCGCGTCGGCGACGAAAGACCGCATCGCGCTCTCGAAGATCGCCTGCTCCGGCTTCGGACGCCTCCATCCGGTCGAGGCGATCGACCGCCTGACGCTCCTCATGCAGTTCGTGCCCGGCGCCGCCGTCGCGGACGACCGCCACGGCTTCGGGCAGGTGGAGTCGCTCGACGACTACTACAAGACCGTGTCCGTGCGCTTCGATTCCGACTCCGGTCGCGTCCGCCAGATCGGTTTCGCGTTCGCCGCCGACACGCTTCGCATCGTCCACCCGGAGCACATTCTTGCGATCCGCCACGCCGATCCCGCGGCGTTTGCCAAGAAGGAGCCGTCCGAGATCGTGAAGCTCGCCTTGAAGTCGTACGGCAAGATGACGATTTCGCGCCTCCGCGACCTCCTGCTTTCGACCGCGCTCGAGTCCGGGACCGACTGGCGCGCGTTCTGGCAGAAGGCGCGCGCGAAGCTCGTGCACGATCCCGAAGTGCACGTGCCGGCGGCGTCGAAGAAAAACGAGGAGCTCGAGTTCTGGGCGGACGCCGAGCGCGGCGCGCGCGAAGCCTCGGCGGCGACGTTCCGCCGGTTCCTCGCCAACCACGACCCGAAGTCGATCCTCGACCAGGTCGAAATCTACCTCAACACGGATTTCGCGGTGCTCGACGAAGGCGCCAAGGCCGCCCGCCTCGAAGCGATGAGCGACCGCCTCGCCTACGCGGTCAAGGCGTGCGTCGCCGACAAGCGGCTCGGCAACCCCGTGAAAGTGCGCGCACTCGTCCTCGCCCTCAAGGCCGGCCTCAAGACGCTTCCCGTGCGCCTGCGCTTCGTTGACGAAGAGGCCCGCGCCAACACGCTCGAAGAGTTCGCGTTCGCCGGCGAGCTGCCGGAGTCTGCGGACGGCGTGAAGGACGAGCCGGCGCTCGTCGATATCGTCGGGACGCTCTCCAAGCCGGCGATCGTGCTCGACGCCGCCAAGACGCTTCCCGCCTCGCAGATGGAAAGCGTCATCGAGAAGATTCCGCTCGACAAGGACGAAACCGTCGCGCGCGCGTTCGTCGATGTCGTTCCGCTCATGACGGCCAATCTCGTCGATCGCATCGCCCCGAAACTCGCGACAGGCCCGGCCAAGGCCGCCTTCGCCGCGATGGTGGCCGACCAGTTCTCGCAAACCGGAGTGCACGATCCCGATGCGGTCATCGACGAGGAAGACGCCGGAAAGCCCGTCGGCCTTTCGTTCCCGCTCCTGCGCTGGATTTGCCGCTCGCAGTCCACGAAGGCGCTGCAGGGCGTGGTCTATTCGGTCGCGTCGCCGTTCGCCATCGCGTCGATCGCGAGCGTCGCGCTCACGATGGGCGTGGAGAAGGAAAACCTCCGGATGCGCAACGACCTGAAGAAACTCTTCATCGCCGGGCGCAAGGACGACGCCGACGGCCGCTCGGTTGAGGTTGACGAAGGCTCCAAGTGGCTCGTGCCGCTCCTCAAGGACATGGAGCCGGAGCAGCGCACCGCCATTTTCGTGCGCATCCAGTCCCTCGACGGCGTGTGGGAGCCGCTCAAGAAGCGCAATCTCGTGGCGTACCTCGAAAAG
>JAFSUV010000103.1 GCA_017450425.1 Kiritimatiellia bacterium | reverse complement strand
TCCGAGTGCTACGGCGACCCGGACGTGCACCCGCAGCCGGAATCGTACTGGGGCAATGTCAATACGATCGGGCTGCGCAGCTGCTACGACGAGGGCAAGCGCGCGGCGGAGACGCTGTGCGCGGACTACCGCCGCCAATACGGCGTCGATGTGCGCATGATCCGCATATTCAACACCTACGGGCCGCGGATGCACCCCCACGACGGCAGGGTGGTGAGCAATTTCGCGATGCAGGCGCTGCAAAACCGCGACATAACGGTGTTCGGCACCGGCAAGCAGACGCGCTCGTTCCAGTATGTTGACGACCTTGTGCGCGCGATCGGTCTTTTCATGGCGAAATCCAGGACGGAAACAGACAGGTTTTTCGCCGCGAAGGGGTTTGGCGTCCCCGTGCTCAACATCGGCAACCCCGGCGAATTCACGATGCTGGAGCTCGCGGAGATGACGCTCAAGCTTCTCCCGGCCTCCAAGAGCAAGATCGTGTTCCACGAACTGCCGAAGGACGACCCGAAGCGCCGCCGCCCCGACATTTCGATGGCGAAGGAGTTCCTCGGCTGGGAGCCGGAGATCCCGCTCTCGGAAGGTCTTCCCAAGACGATCGAGTATTTCCGGTCCATCGTGGAAGGCAAGTAAGGGAGGCACGGCCTCAATGGACGCCTGCGGCAACGGCGCGGAAGACCCCCGCACGTCGTACGCACTGCGCATGGCGGCGGTGACGGCCGGGGCGGACGCCATGCTCGCCGCCGCCCTCGACGCCGCCCCGGAGCCCTTGCCCGAAGACTGGGAGGCGGTGCAGGGGTCGCTTGCGGCGGATCTGCTGCACCCGCGCGAACTCCTCGCCGGCGACCCTGCGGTCACCGCAGCCTTTTCCGCTTCGTTCGCGCGCGCGAACGAAGCGGCCGGCCGGAGCGACAGAGCCTGCATCCTCGCGAAAGGCTCCGAAACGGCTCTCGCGCGTCTCTGGCACATTTCCGGCGCGAAACGCGATCCCCCGCGCATGCTCGGCGTCGCATCGCTCGTTTACCTCGCAGTCCAGGAAAGGCTTTTTTCCGACCCGTTCTCCGAACAGGACGCCGCCGCCGCGGCACCAGGCGCCTTTTTCAGCGAACGCCGCAAAATCGCGGAATCGATATTCCCTTCAGGCGACATGTCCAAGGAGTGCAGCCACGTCCTGGCTTTGAAAAGCGCAAGCGACGCGCAAGTGCGCTCGAGGCTTCTCACGGCCGCGAGAAGGTGGAATCGAATACGCGACGCCCTAGACGCGCAGCTCATGTACTGGCCGCGCATGCAGGCCATGCTCAAAGCGGCGGAGCTTCCGACGACGCCTGAAGAAATCGGGCTTTCGCCGGAGCGCATCTCGGCATCGGTACTTGCGATGCCGTTCTTCTTCCGGCGCTACGGCCTTGCCGATCTGGCTTTCGAGACGGGACGGATCGCCGACTGCGCGATGGCAGTTCTCGAACGCTGGAAAAAATCTTGACGCGCAAGCCTACCGGACAAGACCGGCCAGGATGGCCTTCTTGCGCGGGTTGTCGGCGCTGGGCGCCATGTGCTTTTCGTCGGGACCTTCGTGCTCCAGACTCCAGCCGCTCCACTCCCGGAACGCATGGTACGTCCAGTCCCAGCCGTATTCTTCAAACACGTCCATGCAGTCTTCGAGATACTTCTCCGCGCCTTCGGCCCAGGCGATGGCGCTGAACTCGCCCACGTAGATTTTGGCGTTGTGCTTCAGTTCGAACTCGCGCACCGGCGCCATCGTCGCGCGGATGAAGTCCTTGTCCCATTTCCTGTCGGGATCCGGCCAGACCAAGCCTACATCGCGGCCGTGAACCCCCTGATGCGTGAAGGCCGTCGGCGTGTAGCAGTGCACCTGGTAGATCACGTTGTCCATGCGCAGAGGCGAGAGGTAACTGAAGGCCGAGGGGGCGTCCATCAGGTTGGACTCGATGATTATCGGCGTCTCCGGGTCGATTTCGCGCACGGCCTCGGCGGCGAGGCGCTGCAGCGTCCAGTAATCGAACGGCGCGCGGTCGAGCTGCTTCGGCTCATTCACGAGATCGTAGCCGTAAATGACATCGGCGTTGTCGCGAAAGCGCGCCGCGATGCGACGCCAGATGTCCACAAACTCACGGGCGTATGTCGCGTCCCAGAACATCGCCATTTCGCGCGATTCCGTGCGCCCGCCGGGCGTCACGTGCAGATCGACGACGACCTTCATGCCGTATTTGCGGGCAAGCGGCAGGACCGTCGTCTCAAGGCAGTCGAACTTGCCCTCCAGCCATTCGTTGAATTCGGCGAGATCCTGGTTGTCGTGGTTTTTGCTCCAGTTCCTGACGATCTGGTAACGGACGAGCGTGACGCCCCACGAGGCGAGAGTCTCGAAGTCGTCCGCCGTCGGATCGCGTTGAGGCAACATGAAGCCCCGCCGCCGCGAATCTCCCGACACGGTTTCAGGGTAGCGGACGCGCCAGTCCTGGTTGACAAGGCGGAAAATCCCGCAGGACGGAGCGCCCCGCAAAGTCGAAAGGTCGAACTCCACGCGGCCGCTCGTGCCCTGCAAGCCGAGCTGGAGCTCGACGAAATTCGGATTGACGACGGCGAAGGACGCCTCGGTGCGGATTTCCCGCTGCTCAAAGTCCCCCGTCACCGCACTGCAGTTTATCCACGACTCACGGCCGGTCGCGCGATTGAGCAAGTGCAGCTGGACCTTGAGCCCCAGATAGTTCTTGGTCGGCTTGGCGATCGACGAGCCGGCCGCACGGACGGAAAAGGCGAACCCCGGCGCGTTTTCCAGCATTTCCGCCGGAACAAACGCCGACGCGACGGCATCGGCGCCGTACGCCTCTTCCGGCACATCGACGACCAGTTTGTCGCCTTCGAGCGAAACGTATTTCGGCGGGAGGCTCCACACGAGCCCTCCAAGCCGCGGCAGACGCTCGACGCGGGTCTGCACGATTTGGGAGTCGCCACCCGCGCCCGATGCGAAAATCTGCGGCATCGAGCAGCCGGTGCAGAGAGCGGCGAGGGAGGCGGAAAAAAGAAACTTGCAGGATTTCATTGTTCTTTGCGGTATCGCGATGGACGTGTCCCGTCCGGCAAGTCCCGGCACTTCCGTTCGGACGAAACGCAGGATATGCTAGCAGAAATCGCGGGCGACCTCAAATCCGGCGAATTTCCGGCGCTTGATTTCCGCCCGGCTTTGTGCAAGAATGGCTTCCCAGAGCGGGCGGAGGCGCCATTCAGCCGCGCCCGGTCCTGCATTTTTCCACAACTCAACAAACTTTCAGAAGACGATGGCCGTTTCGAGCGACATGAAGAACCTCGCACACGCACGCGAGGAAATCCCCGAAGAACTGGAACTCGCCAGGCAGTGGTGGGCGTCGCACGGCAATGCCGTCACGATCGCGCTCGTGGTCCTGCTGGCCGCGGTCCTCGGATCGCGGTGGTGGAAAAACCATGCGGAGGCGAAGGAAAACGCGGCGATGACCGCGCTTCAGGAGGCTTCGACGCCGGACGCGCTGGAGCGCATCGTGGCGCAGAACGACTCCCGCAACGCCACCGCCATCGCGCGCCTGCGCCTCGGCGCCGTGCAATACGCCGCCGGCAACTACGACCTCGCGAAGTCGGCCTACTCCGACTTTGCCGCATCCGAGCCCAAGCACCCGCTCTACGACATGGCCGCGTACGGGATCGCGCAGTGCACCGAAGCGCTCGGCGACGTCGGCGAATCGATCCGCCTCTTCCGCGAATTCGGCGAAAAGTTCCCCGATTCCCCGCTCGCGCCCCTGGCGCGCCTGGGAGAGGCCCGCGGCTTGATTTTGACCGGCACCGACGAATCCCGGCGCGAAGGCAAGTCGATCCTCGACCTGTTCCTCACCGAGCACGCGGGCAGCCCGTGGGCGATCGCGGCCGACGAGCTCATCCGCGCGACGGATCGCCTTGCGGTGCCGAAGCCCGCTGAAGCCGCGTCGGACATCGCTTCGTTCCTCGCTTCCGGCCCGGCCGGCGAAGACGCCGCGGAACCCGAAACTCCCGCCCAGCCCGCTCCGTAAAAGAACGCGCGGGAGCGGCGCATGGGACGTTCCGTCGCGGATTCGTGGTTTTCGGCCATTGCGGTCGTGTCCGACTGCGTGGCCGCGTTCTGCGCCGTCTATCTCGCGGTCTTCATCCGGTTCGAGACCGACTGGTTCGCGACACCGTTCGGCGTGCCCGAGTCGATATACGACGGGTACTGGCTCCTCGGCGCCCTGGCCATCGCGGCCTCGTATGTCGCCCTGCGCTCGCTGAGGCTCTACAAGCGCCCGCAGCGCGGGACGTTCCACGCGCACGTGCCGCGGCTCGTGCGCGGAGCCGTGTCCGCCACGGCGGCGCTGCTGGTCTTCCACGCCGTCCTGCACAACCACTACAATTTTTCGTCGGCCGCGATTTTGATTTTCGCGCCCGTGTTTTCGGCGCTGCTCCTCGCGGAGCGGGCCGCGCTGTTCAATCTCGAAATCCGCGCGGCGCGGCTTTCGCTGCCGACGCACCGCGTACTCATGGTCGGCGCGGGCTCCACCGCGGCGCGGCTCGCGAGGAGTTTCGCTTCGGATCCGCGCCTGAGGGTGCGGGTGTCCGGGTTCCTGCTCTGCAGCGACGCGGAAAAGCCCGATCCCGCGATACCGCCGCAAAACATACTCGGCGGAATCGGCGACTTCGATGAAGTGATGGAAAAGATGCCGGACATCGTGCAGGTCATAGTGACGGACAGCGGGATCGACCCGAACCGCCTCTACGAAATGGCGACGGAGTGCGAGCGCCGGATGATCCGGTTCAACGTCGTGCCGGACATTTTCCGCATCCTGACCTCTTCGGTGGAGCTTGAAACCGTGGACGACATCCCCCTCATGGGCATCAAGGGCGCACCGCTCGACCGGCTGGGGAACCGCATCGCGAAGCGGGCGGAGGACATTGCGGGGGCGATCGTCGGCCTCGTCGCGTTCGCACCGGTCGTCGCCGTGCTGGCGCTCCTCGTGAAGCGCGAATCGCCCGGGCCGGCGTTCTACCGGCAGACGCGCTGCGGCTACGGCGGCAAGCCTTTCACGATATACAAGCTGCGCTCGATGCGTGTGGATGCCGAAAGCGGCACGGGGGCGGTGTTCGCGTCGGAAGGCGATCCGAGGAGGACTCGCATCGGCGCCTTCATGCGGGCGCGGAACCTGGACGAACTGCCGCAGTTCTGGAACGTCCTCAAGGGCGACATGTCGCTCGTCGGGCCGCGCCCGGAGCGCCCGGAATTCGTGGCCGCCTTTTCCCGCGACATCGCGCACTACATGCGGCGGCACGTCTCGCGGCCCGGCATCACCGGCTGGGCCCAGGTGCAGGGCCTGAGGGGCAACACCTCCATCAGCGACCGACTGCACGCCGACTTGTGGTATCTGGAAAACTGGTCGCTCGCGCTCGACCTGAAGATCCTTCTCCGCACGGCGTTCGCCGTGCGCAACGCCTACTAGCACCGGGGCGGCAAAATGAAGGGCGAAGTGCTTTCGTTTCTGGAAAACACCCTGGCGGCGGCCGTGAAGGGCCCCGACACGGTCAGCGTCTCCGCATGGGGGCGCACCCGTGTTTTCGAGCGCTACGATCTGTTCGACGACACGTTCATCGTCGAGCAGGGCATCCTCTCGCGGCTCGAGAACCGCGACCCCGTGATCCTGGTCGCCAAATCGGCGCTTCGCGGCGCGGGTTCGGAGGGCGGCGCAAGAGTGTTCGGCACCGTGATGGCCATCACGAGCGGCAACCATGCCGTCGCCGCGCTGCCGCTCCTCTCGGGCGTCCTGTGGGGCCTCTCTTCGCTCACCGAGGCGGAGCAGGCGCAGGCGCTCCCGAAGAAGGTGGTGTGCGCGAACCTCGTGGGCGACACGGTCGAAATCTCCCAGCGCGAAGTCTCCACGCCCGACGTGGCCGAGATGGACGAGTGGCTGCAGGAGCTCGGGCTGCCGATGCGCAGGATAGTGCTCGCGGACCGCGTCGATGAGACGCTCGACTTCTACTCGCGGCGCGGGCAGGAATGGCGCATAAAGCCCCTTGCGTGGACGGCCGAGGAAATGGCGGCCGCGATGCGGTCGTCCATCTCCAGGATCCATTCGCCGCTGCGCTACTACCACAACGTCAAGGGCGTGCACTTCCTCTCCTACCGCAACTTCCGCGAATGGGGACGGCTCGCCACGACGGACTTCGAGAGTTTTCTCTCCGGGCTGCGCGAACTCGCCGCCCCGGCGCCCGGCCTGCCGTTTCCGAATCTGCTGCTGCCGAAAGTCCAGTCGCACCACGAAATCGAGTTTTTCGGCATTCCGCCGGGCGCGGCCGAGCGTTCGCTCATTCCGCCGATTCTCGAAATGTGGGCGAGGCTCGGCCAGGGCGGCGGCGGCGAAGACGCGCAAAGCCGCGTCGCCGACGCCGCGGAGCGCTTCGAGGCCGTGTCGGGGACGTTCCGCTCGCTTCTCGCCGATCCGGATTATGCGGACGACGATTCGCCGAAATTCCTGGAAACCATCTACCGCCACCTCACCGGCGCGATCTACCAGGACGAGCACGACACCATGTCGCGCGCGTTCGACGACCTGAGGACCGCCCTTCCAGGCGCGACCTACACGCTCGGCAACCGCTTTCCGCACGAAGGCGCGGACGCCCGGACTCTCGCCATCCTCGATTCCATCGAAACGGAGATCGGGCACGGCGACCGGATCGAATACGCCAACATCTACGAAATCCGGTCGATCACCGACAGGGTGCGTCTCGGCGAAGGCAAGACGCGCGAAATCGTTTACAAGACCGCCTGGAATCCGCTGCCCCGGCGGCTCGTCGAAAAGCGCCTCGCCCGCCGGAGCACCGGCTACGGCGCCTACACGCTCATGCGCATACACGCATTCCGCGCGCTCGGCGTCGCGTACGGGCCGCACCGGCTTCTCGCGCGCAACGACGGCGCGGAGGGCGACGTGCACTACTTTACGCGCGACCGCTATCCGGGGCTACCCTTCAGCCAACTGCCGCCTTCCAGCTTTTTCGACCGCGATCCGCGCACCGGCGTTTACGAGACGGAAAACGAATCTCTGGACATCATCCGCGCCACGATAGTCCTCATGGGCGGCGCGGCGGCCGAGAACCTCATCCTGAAGAAGTGCACCCCCGACGGCTCGACCCGCTTTGCCGAAGGCAAGGAAATCGTCGAGTTCGGCTACGACATCCGCTACGGCAAGCAGATGCCGCTCAAGGTGCGCCAGTGCTCGGTGCGCGGCACGATGGGGTGGCCGTGCCTCGACAAGACGGACGAAAATTTCGAGGCGTGCTGCCGCCATTTCCTCGCCCGCCACGCCAAAGTCGCGCACGATTACGCGCTGCGCCACCCGTCGCTCGAGCCGCCCGCCATCGCCGACGCGTTCTGGGAAGGCTTCGCCGCAAGGACGCGGCAGATCTACTGGAACTACCAGAACCGGCGCGAGCAGTTCGACTCCTACAACCCGCGCATGTTCGGCGACTACAGGTTCGCCGAAAAATGGTCGTTCGCGCTCTGGGCGCTTGAGCGACAGCGCCAGCGCATCGACGCGCTCGCCGAGATTTTCCACGCGTTTTTCCGGAAGCTCGACGGCGGCGAAGCGTAGCCCGCACACCACAACCCCAAAACCGACATGAAAATTTCGATCCCGTACGGCAGGAGCCACCTTGAAGCGCAAGTCCCCGAAAGCCGGCTCCTCGGCGTTTTCTCCGCGCCGCTGCCGCCGCCGGCGCCGGACGACCCGGCCGAAGTGGAACGCGCCCTCTCGGCCCCGATCGGCTCGCCGCCGCTCGAAACGCTCGCGGCCGGCGCGCGCTCGGCGACTCTCATCCTCAGCGACCACACGCGCCCCGTGCCGTCGAAGGCCATCGTCCCGAACCTGCTCCGCCGCCTGAGGCTCGGCAACGGCGGCATCGACATAACGCTCCTCGTCGCGACCGGATGCCATCGCGGCACGACGAAGGCGGAACTCGCCGAAAAACTCGGCGAAGACATCGTGCGAAACGAGCGCATCGTGGTGCACGACTGCCGCGACGAAAACGCGCTGGTCGATTGCGGGGTGCTTCCGTCCGGCGGGCGGCTCCGCCTCAACCGCGCGGCCGTGGAGACGGATCTGCTGCTCGCGGAGGGCTTCATCGAGCCGCACTTCTTCGCCGGTTTTTCCGGCGGGCGCAAGTCGGTGCTGCCGGGCGTGGCTTCGCGCGAGAGCGTGCTCGCGAACCACTGCGCCGAATTCATCGCCGACCCGCGCTCGCGCACCGGAATCCTCGACGGCAACCAGATCCACCGCGACATGCTTTTCGCCGCCGACGCCGCGAATCTGCGCTTCGTGGCGAATGTCGTGATCGACGAAAACCGGCGCGTGGTGAAGGCCTTCGCCGGCGCGCACCGCGCCGCGCACGCCGCAGGGTGCGACTTCCTTTCCGGCGTCTGCCGCGTCCGGGTGCCGCGCGCCGACATCGTGGTGACAAGCAACGGCGGCTATCCGCTCGACCAGAACCTGTACCAGGCGGTCAAGGGAATGACGGCCGGAGAGGCCGCCGCGCGCGAAGGCGGCGTGATCGTGCTTTGCGCGTCGTGCTGCGACGGGCACGGCGGCGAGAGCTTTTTCCGCATGGCGAGCGAAGCGGCGTCGCCGAAGGCGCTTTTCGACGCCATTTGCGCCGTGCCGCGCAACGCGACCGAGCCCGACCAGTGGCAGGTGCAGATTTTGGCGCGCATCATGCACCGCAACCGGGTCATCGTGGTCACGCGCGACTGCGATCACGCGATGATACGCGCGATGGGCCTGGAGGCTGCGCCGTCGCTCGACAGCGCGCTTCAGACGGCTACGGCGATGACCGGCGCGCAGTCGAAAATCGCCGTCATTCCGAACGGCGTTTCCGTGGTCGTCGAGGCGGTTTAGGCCGGGCGCCCGCAGCCGCCGCCCGGACCGGCTCGCCGGCGCACGGCCGCGCCGAGCCGAGGATCGCCTTCTTGGCATCGTCGGAAAAACGGAACGCCAGCGCCGGATGGGCAGGCAGCATCACCCTTTCGCCGGAACTCGGATTCACGGCGAGGCGCGCTTTGCGGCGGATCACCTTGACCCGTCCGAGGCCGGGCACGCTGAAACCGCGCTTCGACGAGGCTCCGGCGTAGGCGTACGCGACGAGCGCGTCGAGGACGGCTCTCACCGCAGTTTGCGAAATGTCCGCCCTGAGGGACAGCGCGCGCACGAGTTCGAGTTTCGTGCCGGGTGTTTTGCGTGGCATCTGTCGCGTCAGGACTTCTCGTCGAGAAGGGAGTGGATGACGCCCGCCGGGTCGTCGGAAAACGACAGCGCCGACGACACCAGGAAGCGGGAAATGCGCGGAGCCGCGGCGCGGATTTCGTCGATTTCCGCACGGCTGCCGATTGGCGCGAGGCACAGGTGGAAAGTCGAGTCCGGCATCATCGAAGAGAGCGCGGCCATGTCGCCGGCGCCGGAGCGGCCGGGCGCGAAATCGCTGTCGCCGACGCCCACGACGCGGAGCGCGGACGGCGAGTCCGCACCGATTTCGAGCAGCCGCGCAGCGTCCGCTTCGTCGCAAATCTCGGAAACGACGTCGAGCCTCAACCTCTCCGCCGAATCGAAAATCCTGTGCAGCGTGGCGTCGTCCGGCACGGCCTTGACGATGACGAGTATGGCATCGGCGCCGGCGCCGTAGGAGCGCGGCACCTGGTACGGGTCGATTATGAAGTCGCGGCGCAGCACCGGCAGACGCGACGCTTCGCGCGCGGCCTGCAAATCTTCGACCGAGCCGCCGAAGAGCGTGCGCTCGGTCGAGACCGACACGGCGGACGCGCCTCCGCGCTCGATTTCGCGCGCCATTTGCGCCGCGTCGATGTCCGCCACGGCGGCGCCGGCGCCGGCGCCCGGCCTCGTGCGCATTATGCCGCCCACCACGATCGTGCTGCCGGACGAGGAACTCACGGCGGCGGTGAAGCCGCGCGGGGTGTCCGGCCTCTCTGCGACGAGCCGGCTCTCGTCGTTCGGCCCCAAGGCCCTCTTCATCGCCTCGACTCTGTTGCGGACGGTTGCGATGGTTTGCTCGAAATCTGAAGTCATGACTCAGGATCCTGGATGAATTGCCTTTGAACCACCGGCGCAAAGCGGGCACGATGCGGGGTCGTAAACGACCGGTGCCATGCGCAGGAGCGAAAAATGCGGTATTTCGCCAAATGACGCCTTGCCGCCGCTGCGATCGACGATGGTCAAAACCGCAAGCACGACGCCGCCGGCGGCGCGCACGATGTCGATCGTCTCCTGCACGCGCCCGCCGCGCGTCACGACATCTTCCGCCACGATGCACCGCTCGCCCGGCTCGATCTTGAACCTGCGCATCGCGAGCGCGCCATCCTGCTTTTCGGCGAAAATGCACTTTTTGTCGAGCGCGCGGGCGACCTCGTGCCCCACGAGGATGCCGCCGAGGGCCGGCGAAACCACGGTCCCGGCCTGCGAGGCAAGGTCCTCCGGAAGGCGCTTGCACAGTTCTTCGCAGAGCGCTGCGGCCTTGCGCGGAAAACGCAGCACGTTGGCGCACTGGAAAAACTCGCCGCTGTGCAGCCCGGACCGCAACTCGAAGTGCCCGGACAGCAGCGCGCCCGTTTCGCGCAAGATGGAAAGTGCCGTTTCTTCTGTCATGTCGTTTTTCCCGTAGCCACGGCTTCCTGCAAAAAAGGCCGGTCGCGGCTGTAAGGGAGTATTCTACCCGTTTTGGAGGCCCGGTGCGATGCCGTTTGCCGCTTGCGATTTTTCCGGTCGGCTGCTATAATCTCAGGCGTGTTTCGCGGCTTGCGGGCCGAAATGACGACTTCGTCAATTTTTCACCCTCCCAAAAAGGAATGAAAATACTCGTTTGCATAAAACAGGTTCCGGGCAGCGCCCAGGTTGAAATCGACCGGCAGACCGGCACTTTGAAGCGGGCCGGCGTACCCGCCAAGATGAATCCGTTCGACCTCTACGCCATCGAGGCGGCGCTCCGCATCCGCGGCATGGCTCCGGCCGGGTCGAGCATCACGGTGCTTTCGATGGGGCCGCCGCAATGCGAAGCGGTGGTGCGCGAATCGTTCGCGATGGGCGCCGACAGCGGGGCGATCCTCACCGATCGCGCATTCGGCGGCGCGGACGTGCTGATGACGTCGTTCACCCTTTGCCAGGGCGTAAAGGCGCTCGGCCCGTTCGACCTCATCGTGTGCGGCAAGCAGACTACAGACGGCGACACGGCGCAGGTCGGGCCCGAGCTTGCCGAGTGGCTCGGCATCCCGCACGTTTCGTGCGTTTGCGCCATTGACGGCGTGGAGGCCGATTCGATCTCCGTCACCGCCGATTTGCCGGATCGCAAGGTCGCGCAGCGCGTCCCGTATCCGTGCCTCGTCACCGTGGAGAAGGGGATATTCGAGCCGCGGCTGCCGTCGTACAAGCTGCGCAAGGCCACGGCGGAAAGGGAGGTGGCGAAGCTCGGACTCAAGGACCTTGCGGATTCCGATCCGCGCCATTACGGCCTCAACGGGTCGCCGACGCAGGTGAAGAAGATATTTCCGCCGCCGTCCGGAGCGGAAAAGACGATGCTCGAAGGCGACGCCGCGGCACAGGCCGCGCAACTCGCGGACATGCTTGAAAAAAGGAATTTTCTCAGATGAGCAGGATCGAAGTTTTTCCCGACAAGGTCGCCGACGCCGAAGCCGCGATCGCGGTCTGCCCGTTCGGGGCGATCGAGCGCGACAAAGGCGGCGCCCTTTTCGTGAGCAGCGGATGCAGGATGTGCCGTGCATGCGTACGGCGCTTTCCGGAGGCTTTCAAACTCGTCGAAGATCGCGACGCGTCCTTCCCGGCGATCGACAAAAACGCCTGGCGCGGCATAGTCGTGGTCGCGGAGCTGTCTCCCGGCGGGGCAATGCACCCCGTGGCGCTGGAGCTGCTCGGCAAGGCCCGCGAACTCGCCGCCGTCCGGGGCGAGCCGGTCATTGCGCTGGTGGCCGGGGCGGCGACCGGCGACGCCGCCGCCGCGCTTCTCGCCCGCGGGGCGGACGAGGTCCACGTTTTCGAGGATCCGGAGCTGGCGGAGTTCAGGGTCGAACCGTTCGCGGCGATCCTCGAATCCTTCATTCGCGAGAAGAAGCCGTCCGCGGTTCTCGTGGGCGGCACTCCGGTCGGGCGCTCGCTCGCGCCGCGCGTCGCCGCGCGCTTCCACGCCGGACTCACTGCGGATTGCACCTCGCTGGGGATGTCCGAAGAGGGCGACCTCGATCAAATCCGCCCGGCGTACGGCGGCAACATCATGGCCCACATCAACACGCCGCGCCACAGGCCGCAGTTCGCGACCGTGCGCTACAAGGTGTTCCAGATTCCGCCCAAGGAGCGGCCGCACGGCACCGTGGTGCGCCACGAAACGCCGCCGGGCGCCCTCACGTCGCGCATCGAAATACTGCGCACCGAGCCGAAGCCGCCGGAAAGAGGGATCGAGGACGCCGTAGCGCTCGTTGTGTGCGGGCGCGGCGTGCGCCGCCGCGAAGACATCGCGATGCTCCAGGCG
>JAFSUV010000102.1 GCA_017450425.1 Kiritimatiellia bacterium | reverse complement strand
TTGTCGCGGCCGGCGGCAACCTGGCACCGGAAATCGGGCGCGTCGCATCGGCGCTGGTGCTTCCGCTTGGCAGCGCCGCGGTCGCTGCGTTCGTGTGTGTCCGGCTGCTCGACACGGCGCTCGCGCGCTGCGCCGCCGCGCCGGACGGCCCGGTGCGCCGCCGCGCCATGCATCTGGCTTTTTTCGCTCTCGCGATCGCGCTTGTGTTCGGCGTGTGGTACGGCCACGCCCGCGACGCCCGCTTCCGCGGCAGCGGCGACGTACGGCATTACCGCATTCAAACGGAAAACCTTCTGGAGAGGGGGAATCTCGACCTCACGGATCGAATGCGCGAAAAGATGGATGCGGAAGGCGTCGCGAATCGAGCGCATTACATCAGGCGATCCCACATGCACGTGAACGCCGCCGGTCGAATCCACAGCGGCCACTCATTCGGCTTTCCACTCCTCGCCGCGGCGTTCATAAAACTCTTCGGCGCATCGTTCGGCGAAACGCTCCTGAAGGCTCTCATCGCGGCGTTCGCGCTCGTCGGATGCCGCGCCTCATGCATCGCAATCGGCGCGCGGCGGCCGACGGCCGATCTCGCAGCGCTCCTGCTGGCGCTTTCGTACATCTGGGTCTATGACGCGCTTGGCTTTCTCCCCGAAATGCTCGGCTTTGCGCTTTGCGCCGGTGCTGTCTGGGGGGCGCTCGCGCAAACGAATCCGAGGCTTAGGCTTGCCGCCACTGCCGTGTCCGCCGTTTCGTGCGCCTACCTGCCATACGCGCACATAAGGTTCGCGCCGATGGCACTTGCGTTGTCCGGCGCGTTTTTCATCGAGGCGCTGTTCGTGCGGGACGAACCGCTCGCACGTCGCAAGGTGCCCCGCCTCGCCGCCCATGCCGCACTTTGCGGCACCGCATGGCTCCTTCTCATGCGCTTCCACAACGAGTTCTTCGGCAGCGAAGGCGCGTACAACTACGGCGACATCGCGCTCGGCGCTCCATCGGCGATGTGGTGGACGCTTTTCGACAGGCGCGGCCTCGCACCTGCCTTTCCGGCGATAATTCCGATGTTCGCCGCGACGACCGTCTGCCTGTTTCGCGGCGGCGCGACATCGCGGCGGGCGTTTCTCGCCTGGGGTGGCGCGCTTTCAGTTCTGCTGTTCTGCTGCTGCACCTTTGCCGCGATAATCGGGACATGCCTACCTGGCCGTTATCTCTTCCCGGTCGTGCCGATACTGCTGCCGTTTTTCACGCTGGCGCTCGACCGCGCGGACAGGGCCGGGAAACTGTGGATGGTCTTTCTGGCGGTCATGCCGGTCCTGTATTTTGTCTTTCTGTCGCACGATATTGTCGGGTCGCAGCTCCTGCGCGTCCCGGCTGCGATGCGATCGTTTGCGCTCTTTCAGGCGGTTTGGGAACCGTGGGCGTCGCACCGCGGCGGGACACCGGCCGTACACGCCGCCGGAGCGGTTTTCGCCCTGTCGCTTGTGGGCATCTCAGTTCTTGCCTGCTTCAAGACGAGTCGCCGCCGCCGCGCGGTGGCGTTTCCCGCGCTTTTCGCCGTGGCGTTTCTGGGCGGCGCGTTCGTTGACGGGCACGACCCGTCTGACCGCGCAACAGCCTTTGAAATCGTTCAGGCCAACCGCAAAATGCACGTTTGGCGAATCGCCGGCGGGCATCCGACCGATGTGTTCACCGCATTTCGCGAGACGCCGGATCTCGTCCACGAAAGCGAAAAAAGGCCGCCGCTCGTCATGGCCGCCTCGAAACCCGCCGACGGCGGCAACTACCGGCGCTGCGTCAACCCGGAGGACTTGCCGCCAGAGCCTTGGGGAGGCGACCTAAAGTGGGTTCCAGTGCGCAAGTCTCCGATAGCGCACGCTCAGGGAAATGCCGGCGGCATCGCGATGCGCATCGTTGGAAAGGTCGTTGGCGGTACGGCCCGCGTCGCATTTGTCCGAGGTGGTGTCGCCGCGAACCCCGGTGGCGCGGAAATACCGGAAGGGGACTTCGACGTCGTCGTATTCGGAAGCCTGGGCGCCGACTCGCTCTGGTCCAACCTCTACCTCGCGCTCGTGGGCGACGAGGGTGCGGTTTACGTGGAGCAATTCGATTTCGCGCCGTGGCCGCACGGCTTTTCCGCCGCCTTCCCGCAAATGCCCGGAGCCACCGCGATTCTCGACTTTACGGAGTAGTGCCGAAAAAAATGAGCGAGTCTTTTCGATAGAATTACTCTCCGATGCAACCGCTGTTCACAGTGATAATGCCCGTTTACAACGGGATGCCGCTTTTAAGGGAGGCGCTTTCGAGTCTGGAGGCCCAGGAGCCGTTCGACGGCGCTTTCGAGGTGATCGCCGCCGACGACGGCTCGACCGACGGCTCGCGCGAAGTCCTCGAAAGCGCGTCCGGCGCGCTGCCGCTTCGCGTCATCGACGGCGCGAAGCGGGGCAACTGGGTCGCATCGACGAACAAGGCGCTCAAGGAGGCGTCCGGCGAATTCATTCTCTTTCTGCATCAGGACGACCGGTACCATCCATCCCGCCTCAGGCGCATCGCCGAAACGATCCGCGCGAACCCGGACGTCGATTTCATCGTAAACGACACCGCTTTCGTCGCAGCGGACGGCAAGGCGCTCGGCCTCTGGAAGCCGACGTTCCATCCGGGCCGCTGCCCGCCGGGCGACATCCTGCCGTCCCTCATGGTGCAGGACACCATCGCCGTGCCGGGCGTGGCCTTTAGGCGCACCGCTTCAGTCGTGGGGGGCGGCCTCGACGAAGAGTTCCGCTACACGGCGGATTGGGAGTTCTGGCTGCGCCTCGCCGCAGCGGGCGGCGCGTTCCGGATCGCCGAAGTACTGTCGCAGTTTCGCGTCCACCGCGCTTCGCAAACGGTTTCCTTCGCCGCCCGCCAGGCGGAAATGCGCCGCAACCTCGAGCGCGTCATGGAGCGGTACATGCCGGCGCTTCTCGCCGTTTTGCCGCCCCGGCGGCGCCAGCGCTTCGTCCGCGTGGTCGAACTCGGCGTCGAAACCGATTTGTTCCTCGGCGCGTGCGGTACGCGGTCGCCCAAGCCGTGGCGGCCGTTTCTCAAGGCGCTGCTGCGGTGCCCGCCGTCAGACTGGATCCGCTACATACGCCTGTCGGACGTAGTGCCGCGGAGCATGGCCCGCGTGCGCGCCGGATTTCTCAGCCGGAAAACGAAATGAAAAAAGACGCCAAAATCGCAGTCCTCCTGCCCTGCTACAACGAAGAGGCGACAATCGCAAAAGTCGTTTCCGACTTCCGGGCCGCGCTCCCGGACGCGACCGTGTTCGTTTACGACAACAATTCCGCCGACCGCACGGCCGCGCTTGCCGGCGAGGCGGGCGCGACAGTGCGGCGCGAACCGCGCCAGGGCAAGGGCAACGTGCTGCGCTCGATGTTCCGGGACATAGACGCGGACTGCTACGTCCTCTGCGATGGCGACGACACCTACCCGGCCGAAAGCGCGCCTGCGATGGTTCGGCTCGTGCTGGAGGAGCGCGCCGACATGGTAGTGGGCGACCGTCTCTCTTCGACATACGCCGCCGAAAACAAGCGCCGGTTCCACACCGCGGGCAACGAACTCGTGCGTCGGCTCGTAAACACCGTCTTCCGCGGCTCTGTGCCGGACATCATGACCGGCTACCGCGCCTTCAGCCGCGATTTCGTGAAGACGTTCCCCGTGCTTTCGCGCGGCTTCGAGATCGAGACGGAGATGACGATCCACGCCCTCGACAAAAACTTCGTCGTCCGGTCGGTGCCGGTCGCCTACCGCGACAGGCCCTGCGGCAGCACCAGCAAGCTCCGCACGATTCCTGACGGCCTCAGGGTGCTGCGCACGATCCTGAGCCTCTTCAAGAACTACAGGCCGATGGTGTTCTTTTCCATCCTCTCGGCGTTGATGTTCTGCGGATCGACGATACTGTTCGTCCCCGTGTTGCTTGGGTACTTCAAAACCGGACTCGTGCCGCAGTTTCCGAGCCTCATCGTGTCCGGCGTCGCGCTTACGCTGTCGATCCTATTCCTGATCACCGGAATGATACTTGACACCGTGGTGCAGAAGCACCGCCAGCTTTTCGAACTGCATCTCATGGCGCTCGGACGAGGCGGAAACGAATGAAAAGCACACTTGTTCAGCGACGCCTTCGCAGCGCCGCGCTTCTCGTCCTGTCGTTCGCATTTCCCTTTTACTTCGCGATCAGGGGGACCGACTGGACTACCGGAATTCATCCTGACGAAATCTCGATACTGCAGACGATGACGCTGTTCGTCGAAGATATCCCGCAAAGCGTCGGCGAATGCGTCTATCCGGAAGGATACTTCGTCCTTTCCAATATCTATCGCAAAGCCGTCGGCTTTTCGATGTGGCTGAGTAAATTTGCGCAGCAGGAGTCGTCCGCCTCGCGAGACCTCGATCTTGTACGCGCTCCATCGAAAACGGCAACCAAAGCCACGATGGCGATATTGCGGCGCACAAATGCAACACTCGCGGGTCTCGCCGGGTTGTTTCTGGCTCTTGCCGTCCTTGCCGCCACGGGTAGTGCGGTAGGCGGCCTCGCAGCCTCGCTTCTCGGAGCGTGTTCGCCTTTCGTCGTGGAACACGCACACTACGCGGAGAGCGACATTTCGTTCGTCTTCGCGATGTCGCTTGCGCTCTGGATGCTTTTCGCCGCAGTGAGACGCCGATCCGGCGGCTACATGGTCGCTGCCGCTGCGGCATGTGCCGCAGCGTTTGCCTGCAAGTACACCGTGGCTCCACTCGTTCCAGTGTGTGGCTTGACATTCCTTTGGCTTGCACCGCGCTGGGGTGCCAAGCGCGCCGTCAAAATCGCACTTGCATGCGCCATCTCCGGTTTGGTCGCATACGCCATTTTTACTCCCGTTTTCTTCGTTGATTTCAAACTCTATTGGGAAAAGGCTTTCCGGATATATGGCAAGGTACACAGCGAGATTGCAGGCAGCGAAATTGCCGCTTCGGACACCGTGCCGTTTTTGCGCATGCGCTACATCGCGCGTCTCCTGCTCGTACAGTTCCGTGCGTTCGGATTTCCCCGCATGGCGCTTGCCGCCATCGGATCGCTCCTAATTGCATTCCGTGCCCGCCGCCTGCCTCAGGGTGTTCTTGCGATTGTCGCCGTGGCGGCGTTTCTTGCATTCGATTTCGCATTGGCGCCATGGGTGCGGAGTCAGGAGTTTTTGCCTTTTGTCATCATGTTGAGCGTCATCCCGGCACTTGCCATGGGAAGGCTCTGCGCTGATGGTTTCGAAAAGCGAGGGGCTCCGCTCGGTGTCGCCGCCGCTGCGGTATGTCTCGCCGTCTCTGCCGTCATCGCGCTCCCGGATGCCATTAGGGTCTCCCGCCAGTTTTCGTCGATCGAAACGCGCAATGTCGCCCGCCGGTGGCTTGAAATGACCTCGAACCCCGGATCGCGCTTCGCCGCCGGCAGGTTCGCGAGTCCGGCCCTGCGCGGCGGTCGCATCACGACGGCCACGGTATTCGGCGACGCGGAGAGGCGGTGGCGCCCCGGCTTCATAGACCCCGCCAATCCAGGACACGAATACTTCGTGCGCCAGACGCTCTTTCCGGGGCGCGGCTTCATCGACAACGCCACCGGCGCGCTCCACCCGCAATACGCAGCCGGGTGGTCGAACTTCCTCGATCACGCCACCATGCTCCGCGAGTGGAGAAACACGCCGGGCTATCAACCCTCTTTCTGCCAGCTTCCGCTGGAAATGTGGGCGACGACCACCGCCGATACGCCGTTTGCGCGCCTCCGCCCGCTTTGCCGGCGCGCGACCGCCTACTACATGGGCCAGGAGGCCTACGATGCCGCGCAAGGTGGCGACTGGCTCGGCCCGATTGAGGCCATACGCACTGTCGGGGCGCGCAAACATGTGAGGTTCGTACCCCCGGTCGGCGGTGGCGCGGTCTATGCGGTGACACGCCACTTCAAGGGGCTGCAATCCGCAAAGATAAAATGGGAGAGCGCGTTCAAGCCGCGGGAGCGGGTGATCGAACCCGGCAGGGCCGACTATTTCGTTTACGAGCGCGGTGCGCTGCCGCCGGCTTTCGCGGACTTCTGCGTACGCACTCGCGTACGCATGCGGGGCAACGACCAGACTTCCCTTTGCCTCACCACGATTACCGCAGATCCCGTTTACGCCGCCGAGCTTCTCGCGCGCGGCGGATCGCCCGACAGGGCCGAAGCGCTGCTCGCCGCATGCTCGCTTCCGCCGGATCTCGGAAGCGCCGCGCAAAAGACCGTGCGCCCGTTTCCGGCGCGTTCGTTCGCCGACTTCGCGCGGATTCGCTTCGCGAAATTCACGGTTTACCCCGATTCGGAAGAGGAAGCGCCGGCGGAAGGCGACGACGGCGACGCGACGCAAAGTCTGGACCTCGCGCCCGAATCCGACGGCAACGATGGCGCGGTCGCTGCAACCCGCCCGGATTCCACCGAAAAAACGCCGGATACGCGAGTGCGCCTCGACACCGAATTTCCGGTTGTTTTCGATCCGGGGGAATACACGATTTCGTTTCGCTTGCCGAAGGACGCCGACGAGCCGCGCCTCGTGGCGATTTCGCTCGCTCCGGCTTTTTCGCAGAGCATCGAAAGCGGCGGCTCTTTCGGACTCGGCGAGCGCGTGGAACTCAAAGTCTCGTTCGACAAACCGACCGCACCCCGGCTTTGCGGCGAATCCATCGCGCCGGGTGGTACACCGCACGCCGTGACGCTCCGCGATTTCGAGATAGTCTGGACGCCCGAGATCGACATCGCGGCGCGGGCGGAGAACTGACGGGCGGTTTTGGTTTCAAGCGGCGAGAGCGCCGCCGCGCACTTTTATTCGCGAATGATTTCGTAGTGGAGGCACCCGCCGAACGGCTGGCGCGTGGAGACGCGGAAGCGCAGGGTGCCGGTGCGTGCGGTATCGCAGCGTTCACCTCCACTGTCCGGCTCCAAGACGGCGGGTATTTCGCCAGCGCGCTCGCCGGAAGTGGAGAGGGCCCAAACGCGGATGGAACCGCCAGCGTGGTTCTGCGCATCGCCGGGAGCGGCGAGGTCCTCGAGCCGCAACTCCACATCGGCTTCGCCACATTCAACCAGACATCCCTTCCCCCATTCGAGGAGGACTTGGCGGGCTTCGTCGGCATAGCGCGCCCCATCGCCCTGCACATCGGTGAGGTGGGTGAGAAGCATGCGCGAGGAGCGTTCGATGGGCTCTCCGTCGAGGGAGGCGACCCAGAGCGTGGCGGGGGCGGGGGGCGCGATGCGCCCCCCGCATGGGAGACGGCGCTCCGCGCCGCCACCAGAAGAGAAAGGTGCGCAGGAAGCGCCTTCATTTTCCGCTGTCGCTTTAACTTCCGCCGGGGCGGCGGTGCCGTCTCGGCCAATTTCGAAGCTCAGCGGCCCGGCGTCGATGCGGCCGCTTTCGGCAAAGCCGCCGCAGAGGCATGGCGAAACAATGGTCATGGAGCCGCTCGCGGGGTCGAGGGAAAGCGGCGTTTCGCGCAAGTTTGCGCGACCCGGCGCGGGAGCGCCGGGTGCAACACCAAGCGCGTCGCCGCGCAGGAAGAGGCAGACGCCGGCGCGTTCGGCGGCGGCGGCGAGGGGGTCGGTCGCGCTGTCGAAAAAGCCGGGTGCGGCGACGGGAACGTCCTTGAGGTTTCGGCTTTCGTGCGAGTAGGTGAAGCGCCAAAGGCCGTCCCAGTCCTGCTCGGCCGCGAGGGCGCCCGTGAGCAGACCGCCCATCCCGCGATAGCGTCCGGGGCCGCTGAAGTTCCACTCGCTGATGACGTAGGGCCTCGAGGCGTCTTTGGCGTAGCCGCGGTGGAAAATCGGCGGCTTGCCGGCCATGATCGGGTTGGTGTTTTCGCACCGGGCCGGCAGCCGCCACCGTTGGTCGATGAAGGCGGGATGGTCGAGGTAGAAGTGGCTGTCCACGGAGTCGTAGAGCGAGGTGCAGCTTTCGCCTTCGCCGTGCCAGCGTCCGCTGTTGTCGTTGGTGAGGAGCGCCTTGCAGCCGAGCGAGCGCAGGAAGGCCGAACCTTTCTCGAAGACGCGGCGGTTCACCCAGGCGTCGAAGCGGTTGAAGGCGGAGTCTGGGCTGTTGAGGTCGGGATCGGGAGGGATGGGCTTGTTCACCAACTCCAATTGTTCGCCATTGTCCATCAATCGAAAATCCAATTTTTCATTTGCATTGGTGGACATTGAAGATTTGTGGACATTTGTGGACAATTCCTTTTGATACTCCCGCCACGCCTCCCTGATGAGGGGGTCTTCCGCCTTTTTGCATTCTCCCCATCCCGTCGCCAGGCGGCCCTCGTTGACGAGGGAGATGAGCGGCAGGGCCGGTTCGTCCTTGTAGGCGCGGCCGGTGTAGGGGTTCACATGTTCTAGGAAGGCGCGCGCATGTTCGCACCAGTCGCGGAAGGACGGCTCGTGGAGGCCCACGTAGGTCTTGTAGAGGGCCTTGGGCATGTCGCCGTCGCGGTCGATGCCGACATCGCGCCACTTGACGTCGCGCGAGACGTAGAGATCCGTCGTGGCGTAGATGCCGTGCTCGAAAAGCCGCGCAAGGAGATAGTCGAGTTTCTCCCTGTTTTCCCCGGACTCGAACCACATGCCGTCGTGGTGGTGGATGCGGACGGCGTTGTAGCCGGAACGGACGAATCGCTCCACGAGCATGTCGGCGTCCTCGTGCGTGAGATACTGTGCGCGGAAGCAGAGGTTGATGCCGTAGAAGCGCTGCCCGACGCCGGGAAGCCGCTCGAATTCAAAGCGCCCGCCGACGGACTTCAGCCAGCCGTGCCTGCCGGCGGGGGCGTCCTGGAAACCCATGCCGGAAAAGTCGAGGGCGGAGCCGGCGGAGATGTCCTTCTTGTAGTCGAGGCGCGCCCAGGCGTCGCCTTCGGCGATGGTGACGGGGTGGCCAAGGGAAAAGGCGAGAGGCCGCCCGTCCGGCGATGAGACTGTGACGCGCCACTCCACGGTATCGCCGGGGGAAAAGTCGCGGGCGCGCATGGTGTCGCCGAAACGCACGGACCACCGGCCGCCCCACGGACGCGAATCCTGCGCGTGCCATGGCTGGGGTTTGTCGAAGGCGATGCGCAGCGAGCGTCCGCCGTCGATCGGGATGTCGTATGTAGAGGACACGCCGTCTCCAAGGCCGGATGCGGGTTCGGCGGGGATGCTGGCGCAGAGGGCGACGCACTGCAACGTGACCGGCGCGATGCATTCGAGCCAAACATGTCCGACAACCGTGCCGTCAGGCCCGGCAGTCCAGGAGGAGCGTCCGCGAAGGGCAGTCTTGCCATCGCGGCCCCGCAGAGCGACGGGACGGCCCGCGTTGACGACGAACGTCGCGGCATCCTCTTCCGCAGCCTCCCAGTTTGCGCTGACAGGAACGGAGGACCAGCCGGTGAAGTAGGCTGCAAGGGCAAGGTTGCCCCCGGGAAACGTCAGCGTCCCGCCGGCGGTGGCGCGGAGCGGGATTGGGGAAGGCTGCGCATCGCGAACGCGCTCCGGTCGGGACGCGCCCGCGGCGCCTCCGCGCTCGGCACGGGCGTTTCGTGGAAACGCCCCTACCAGCACGGCCGCCAGGAGCGCCACCAGAATTGAACGAGACTTCATCGCGGCTCAAAATCCCACTATCGCACCACCATCACGAAGGGAATGGCGGAGCGGTCGCGACCGAGAAATAGCGACGGGTCGAGGACGCCGCGCGAAATGCGCAGCGAGTTTAAGAGACCGACGGCGTTCGGGGTGTTTCCAGCTCCTTCGAACAGCTTCAGGACGCGTCCGGCGCGGCTTTCGTAGGCGGTTGCGATCTCCTTCGTTTCGACGAGCGTATAGTCGTTGTAAAGCGAAACGAGCGTCCCGGTCATGTCGGCGTTCGGCTCGAAGGCGAGCGCGTAGTGGTGCCACCGGCCATCCACCACGGTGCGTCCGAAGTCGAAATCCAGGTAGCCGATTCCGGTGCCCTCGACTCCGCGCCGGACGGCGACGCTCAGATCGCTGCCAGACCAGTACCCGCGGTAGAGATACCAGTCGAAGTCGGATGCGTCGCCCTGTGTGCAGCGGATGATGCCGACGTTGTGGTTTTCAGCAAGCACGGCGTCGTTCGCGACGGAGCCGGATTCTCCGGCGATCCTGCTGAGCTTCGCCCAGAACTCGACCGTGTAGGCGTCCAGTTCGTAGAGCGGGCTTGACGGGAAGACAACGCGGCTCCCGTTCATCGCGAGGTCGTTGACGCTGGCCGCCTTGGCGGTGCCTTCCGGGCCGTCGAGGAGGAGCGATCCGAACGAGGAGGCGACAAAGGCCGGGGCGCTGCCGCCCGTGCGGGCTTCGCCCGCCCCGGTCACGGAGAACGATGCGTTGGAGGCGCAGACGAGGCCGTAGTCGCCGTTAAACTGCGCGAGCAGCAGCGGCTGCGGCCCGTCGCCGATTTTCCCGAAGGGGGTCTTCGACATGAACTCTTCCGGCATGAGGGCTCGCCTCGTCACGCGAAGGGAGTCGATCCAGCCGTCGAAGAACCGGATGGGTTTCCAGGCGGAACTGCTGTCGAATCCGCATCCCACGTAGAGGCCGTAGTTGTTGACGGCGTAGGTGAAGCCGAAGTCGTAGTCCGTCCTCTGGTGCGAGAGCCGTCCGTCAACGTATGTGCGGGCCTGGCGCCTGTCGCCATCGACGACGAAAGCGATATGGTGCCATGCGGCGTCATCGACCGCGTCGATGGATGCGGTGCCGTTGTAGTTGAAGGACCCCGAGGCGTTGCGGAAGACGGAAAGGATGTTGCCGTTGGCCATCTGGCCGGTCGAAGTCTCCTCGCAAAGAATCGTTTCGGCCACCTGGTAGGCGCCGAGGCGGAAGATGGACTGGCGGCCTGAAGTCGGGCCGCGCACCTGGCCGCGCGTCTTGAAGAAACACTCGATCGTGAAGTTCGTCACGGCGCTGCCGACGAGCCTTCCGGCGAGATTCGGGGCGATGACGTAGCAGCCCGAATCTGCGCCCGTGCCGTTGGTCGTGAAGCAAAGCGATCCGGCGTTTTCGACGGCATCGGCAAACAGCGCCGAACCGATGGAGGAGGAGGGGGCGCTTTCTGCGTCGAAGGTGGCCGTCCCGCCACCATTGCGCTGTCTCAGCAGCGCTTTCTGGCAGTCCGGACCGAGCGAATCCGCGAGGTTCGCGCCCACGGCGAGCGCACCATACTCGCCGGGGTCGAACGAGACGCGGAGAACCTCGTCCGCGTCCATGTCGAGGGGCTGCATCCGCAGGAACTGGTCAGGCGTCAGCGCGGCGCTCGAGACGCGCACCTCGTCGATGAGGCCGTTGAAGCGGCGGCGCGAGGACGCCTCGCCGCTTTTGCCCTTGTAGCCGCCGATCCGGGTGTAGTCCCATTGCCCGCCGTTGTTGTATTTGAGGGTGGTCGTCTTCGTGAACTGGCGCGCATTGCCGTTCGCGAACTTGTCCTGGACGTAGTCAACGAAGACCTTGACGGTGGAGCCGTCCCAGGTGAAGGCGACATGGTGCCAGGCGCCGTCGTTGATCTTCGCCGTGCCGGCCTGGCCGCTGTTGCCGCTGTAGTAGCCAGCCCCGTCGAAGCGCAGGGCGAGTGTGCCGTCAGTTTCCTCATATATTGCCCACTTCTCGGCATACCATTTTTCGTTTTCCATGCACGCCACGATGGGGGCGAATATGTTGAACACGCCGCCCGTGGTGCAGACGAACGCCTCGACGGTGATGGCGTTCGAGGTGCTTCCGTAAACGGCGGACGATTCCGTCAGAACATGGAGCGCTCCGCCGTATTTGCCGCTTTCGGCGGTGTGGAACTTCATGGCGGAGCGGTTGACGCGCCGTTCGCCGCTCACGGGGTCATAGACGCACAGCCCCTGGAAGGGGCGGGCGTAGGACGGCAGCCAGTCGCCGGAGCGGGCGGTGGCCGTCGCGTCCGAGAGCGAGACCGGCGCGGCGGTAAGACTCGCCGCCGTTTCGCTCGCGGCGATGTCCACGGCGGCGACCGTGCCGGGATCGGCTTCGTCGAAGTGCCACCAGGCGACGGTGTCGCCGGAAACTACGGCGGGGCCAGCCGCCAAAAACGCGGCGACCGCGAACGACAGAAGATGGGAGACGGGATGTGGGACGACGCCTTTCATTGCGAATCCTCGAGTTGTGTTGGAACGGATTTCCCGATCGCGGGAACCGCCGTCTATTCTTCACGGCAAAAGTCGATTTGTAAAGCATATTGTTGCGACTTTTCGACTTTCATTTTTAGGACACCGGATTTCGTAAAAATGACTTGAAGTCATCTGCGGAACCCGGTAGAATCTGGGGCATGAAAGAGACTCCGGGGAAAAAGCGCCGTGTGGTGGCGGTAATCGCCACGGGCGCAATGTCGGGACGGTCCGAATTGCGCGGCATCTCGGATGCCGCCCGCCGTCTCGACTGGATGTTGGAGACGATCGATCCGGCCGAGGTCGGGTCTGACCTCGCGCCATACCGTCCGCTCCTCGCTCGCGCCGACGGAGTGATCGTGCGCCTTGTCGATCCGCTGCGCGATGGCATGCTGGCCTCGCTGGGCGTGCCGCTGGTGGGACTGGACGTCTGCGTGTCGAACAATTCTCTGTACGGCAATGACGCAGAATGCGCCAAGGCGCTGTGGATGGAGATAAGAACCGACAGTCGAAAGATCGCCAAGGTGGCGGCCGACGAACTGCTGGCGACGGGGCGGCGCTGCTTCGCCTTCGTGCCGATGTTGCTGCGCTACCCATGGACTGGGCGGCGCGGCAACGCCTTCCTGCAATGCGTCCGCGCCGCAGGGGCGGACGCGCGCCTCTACAGCCCGCATACCGAGTGGAACTGGGCCGAAGAGCGCGTTTTCCTCGCCCGGTGGCTTCGCGCGCTGCCGCGCCCTTTCGGCGTCTTCGCCGGCAACGACCTCCTTGCCAAGTTTACCCTCGACGCATGCCATAGCGCGGGGTTCGAAGTCCCGGAGGACGCGGCCATCGTCGGTGCGGACGACGACGAAGCGGTGTGCCTCACCGCGACGCCCACGCTGTCCAGCGTCCGCATCGACTTCGATGGCGCGGGGCGCAAGGCCGCGGAAGCGCTGGATCGCCTGATGGGCGGGCGTGATGGGCGAGCCGCGCATAAGCCCGCGCGTCCTTTGGTGCTGCACTACGGCGTACTGGGCGTCGCGCACCGCGCCAGTACGCGAACGGCGGATGCCGCCGCCGTTGATCCGCGTGTCTTGGTCGCACTGGACTTCATCGCGATGCATGCGCAAGACGCGACAATCGGTGTCTCCGACGTGGCGCGGGCGATGTTCGTCTGCCGCCGCCAGGCGGACCGGCTCTTCCGCGCCACGGGCAAGTCGATTCGAGAACACATCGAGGACGTGCGGATCGAGCGCGTGAAGACGCTGCTGCGCGCCGGGGAAATGGGGGCCGCAGAAATCGCCGCAGAGTGCGGATTCGCCTCCGTGAGCTACCTCTCGCGCGTCTTTCGGCGAAAAACCGGAAGCACTCTCCGCGACGGTCGCCAGTAATGCCCCGAATGAGCGGCACCGTGCGGTGGCCGTCGCGGACGTTTACTGAAGCGGTGGCGCAAGAATGAGGCGCGCGGACATGGGGCGCGGGGCGGCGAGGGTTTCGCCGGGGGCGAGGGTGACCGGCTGCGGGAGCGGCCGGAACGGGATGTCGGCGTGCTGGCGGCCGTCGGCCTCGGTCCAGAGGTTGAAGCCGTCGGCGCTTTCGTCGTGCGAGACCGCCCCGTAGCGCGCGCCGCCGGCGAGCCGCCAGTGCGACTCGTTCCACCCCTTCCACACGTTGACCGGCATCGGTACGCGCTCCGGCGGCGCGTCGCCGCCGGCGAACGGGCAGAGGAAGAGCTTCTGCACCTCCAGCGGGACGGCGCCGAGGTTTTGCACGGAGAGGATTTCGGCGAGGATGTCGGGTGACGATGGCGCGAGGGTGAGGCGGATGGTGATGGCGAAGCCCGGCGCGGGAGCGCCGGGTGCAAAACCACCCTCGCCCACGAGCGTCACCGAGCCGCAGCCGCCCGGAGCATCGTCGGCCGTGGCGCTGACGAGGCGCGTCACAGGCGGCCAGTCGGGCGCTGTGGTCATGAGGAGTGCGTTGAGACGGCCATAGATGCGCCCGTCGCGCGTGACTTCATCGACCATCGAGGAGGAGCCGACACGCCCTGAAAGGCGGATGCCGGCGGCGTTGGTGAGCGACCAGACGCCGCCGGCCTCGCGGGCGAAGCCGGCGGCGGGACCCGCCGTTGGCACGGCGGGCGCACAGGCCTCCGCAAAGAACTGCTCGCGCTCGGAAAGGTGGGGCAAGCCATTCTGGCGAGCCGCATCGGGAGGTCCCGGCTCTGTCCAGGCCGAAGAGTCGGCCGCGACGGAGCGCGGCCCTCCCATTTCCTCCGTCCGCAACCGCACTGCGTCGCGGTGAAGACAGGAAAACATCTCGGTGAGGGCAGGGTAGGGGACACCCTCCTCGCTTACGAGACCGTAGTTGCAGTCTTCGTGAAAATACTTGTCGAAGCCGAGGGCGGGCTGGTCAACCCACATGAACCAGGCGTGGCCCACCATGAAGGGCAGCGAGAGGAGCGTCCGCGCGAACATCTCCGCCGCCGCGACGCGCTCGGCCTGGGTGCGGAAGCGCTGGCCCGCGCCGTCGGAGCAGGGGCGGCCGGCGTCGAGCGCCGAGAAGCTCCACTCGGTGATGAGGAGCGGCGCGCCGACATTGTCGTGGAAGTCGCGGAGGACATCGACGATGGGGCGGCCGTCCCTGCGGTCGAGGACGACACCCCGGTCGAGGTCGGCCCAGGGGTAGCAGTTGAAGGTGACGATGTCGCAGTGGCGCGCGGCGGCCTTCAGCACGACTTCGTGCGCGCCCAGGCCCGCGAAGCGGCAGCCGAGAACCATGTGGTTCGGGTCGTGGCGCCGGACGGCCTCCGCCGCTACGGAGAAGTAGCGCTCGGCGACAAGCGCGAGGAAGGCGACCTTGGTTTCGCGGGTTGCTGAGGTAAGGTCACACGGAGGCACAGAGCCACAGAGGTTTTTATTTAACATACGGATTTGTTCGCCACTAACGCGGCTCACTTCTTCGCGAACGCCGTTAGGCGTGAGCAAATCCGTATGATTTTCCGGGCTCCGTGTCTCTGTGCCTCGGTGTGAGATTTCCTCGCCCGCCAGCCACTGCTCGAGTGCCTTGCGGGCGCTGTGTTCGGGCGGCAGGGCGGCGACG
>JAFSUV010000101.1 GCA_017450425.1 Kiritimatiellia bacterium | reverse complement strand
CGGCAAGCGAGCCGCCCGCGCCCCCGGCGGCAGCACCAAGCGCATCGAGTGAAGGCGCGCGGTTTGCAGCCGCGCGCTTCCCCCGCTCCTACGCGGACGGCGCCTACGCCATGCGCGAGTGGGACGACTGGACGAACGGCCACTGGGCCGGCGCGCTGTGGCTCCTCTACGAGGCGACCGGCGACGCCTTCTTCCGCGAGCGCGCCGAGGCCTGGACCGCCCTCCTCGCCCCGTGCGCCAAGATCGACTACCACCACGACACCGGATTCATCGCCTTCTGCTCGATGGGCCAGGCGCGGCGCATCCTCAGGACCGACCGCTACGACGCGCTCCTCCTCGAAACCGCAGCCTCGCTTGCGAAGCGCTTCCACCCCGGCCTCGGACTCATCCGCTCCTGGGGCAAGATCGAGGACACGGCCCGCTTCCTCGTGATCCCCGACAACATGATGAACCTGGAACTGCTGGAATGGGCCTCAAAGGCCCCCGGCGGCGACAGGCGCTTTGACGAAATCGCACGCTCCCACGCGGATGTCACGATGCGCAACCACTTCCGCCCCGACGGCTCCACCTACCACGTGCTCGACTACGAACAGGCGACAGGCCGCGTAAAGAGCATCGAGCGCGGGCAGGGCGCGAGCTGCCACACCGCGTGGTCGCGCGGCCAGGCCTGGGGCGTCTATGGCTACACGATGATGTTCCGCGAAACCGGCGACCGGCGCTACCTCGACTTCGCGCAAAAACTCGCGCTCCACGCCATAAACCACCCGAACATGCCGGAAGACGGCGTGCCATACTGGGACTTCGGCGCACCGGGAGAGGAGCGCGACAGCTCCGCCGGCGCCATCCTCGCCTCCGCGCTCGTGGAGCTTTCGGTACTCGCAGCTGGCGGCGACGAGGGCAAAACCTTCCGCGCCTTCGCCGAGAAGACGCTCGCCTCGCTCGCCTCCCCGGCCTATTTCTCGCAGGGCGCGGAGGCCGGCCACTTCCTCCTCAAGCACGGCACCGGCGGCAAGCCGATGGGCACCGAAATCGACGTGCCGCTCGTCTATGGCGACTACTACTTCCTCGAAGCGCTGCTACGGCTGCGAAAAATTAACTAACCAGGGAATACGCGGAACTTTTCAACATTTCAACATTTCAACTTTTCAACCTTTCAACCTTTCAACTTTTGATGAACTACACCATCCAGACCTCCTGCCATCCGGCGGACTTCAAGCACTACGACACCGCCACGATCCGCGAGCGCTTCGTGATGGAGCGCGTCATGGCGCCGGGCGAGATCAACCTCACCTACACGATGAACGACCGGCTCGTCTATGGCGGCGCGATGCCGGCGTCCGGCACCCTAGCGCTGGAGCCGATCCCGCCGCTGAAGGCGGAGCATTTCCTCGACCGGCGCGAACTGGGCGTCGTCAACGTCGGCGGCGCGGGCGTCGTGGAAGTCGATGGCGCCGAATACGCCCTCGACTTCAAGGAGGCGCTCTACATCGGGCGCGGCGCGAAGAGCGTCGTCTTCCGCTCGACTGACGCCGCCGCACCGGCGAAGTTCGACCACGCCACCGCCCCGGCGCACCACGCCTACCCGACGCAGCGCATCACGAGCGACCCGGACTGCGCCAAGCCCGGCTACACCATCGGCAACCGCATCTGCGCCGGGCGCATGGAGGAATCGAACGACCGCGTCATCAACCAGCTCGTCGTGTCGCCGGT